>NZ_JBNLYE010000237.1:0-6380 GCF_050172095.1 Bacillus sp. GMs2/2 | reverse complement strand
TTACTCAGTCCGTTTAACCCTCCAAATATTAATTTTACATATGAAATATCTATGCCTTGATTCTGGGGTATTAAACGGGATTTTTCATTTTTTAAAATTGTACTATAAACAGTTTCTTTTTTGTAATTTTGATTGTCACCAACGTTTTTGTCATTTTTTATATCAGTAGCAACCTTTTGAGTTGTTTCCCCATATAAATCTTTATCTTTCACATTGTATACTCCATGAGTTGTTTGATATATTATCCTACTATGTTCACCGTCTTCTTTTTCTTCATAAGTACTATCGCTAACCTCTTCTTTCACATACGCATACCCATCATCACTAGCAGACATAACAGTCTTCATATCCCCTTCATCCAACGCCTTTACTAATCTCTCATACTCTATCTTTGTCTCTCCAAAACCACACCCACTTAATAAACTTGCCACTATTGACACGACTATCATCACCTTAGCTTTCTTCTTTAATTTCATACTGTCACCTCGTTAGTTACTCTAGGCATTTTTAGTTTCATTATGTTCCCTTTTTGATAGTAATACACTTCATCTTTACCTAATGGTGCTTCGTTGCTTATATATTTTATATTGAAGATACTTTGATCATTTAATGGCATTGCGATAATTGCTGCTGTTAGCTTACTTCTCATTTTCATAGGTAGAGCTTCACGATTTCGGTCCATGTAGTCGTGGTGACCTGCTAATACAAAGTAAATGCCTACTGTACGAGATAGATCAATTAAAGTTGCTGCATCCTCCATTTCTAAATAAACAAATTTACTAAACTCTTCAACATTTGTCATGATAATGAGTTGTTTTGTGAATGCAGGAATTTCTCTACCTTCTTGTCTTGCTTGCGCTAATTCAAGAGCTCGTTCGCGAATTACTTCCATCCAATACTTCGCATGCATATTGATTTCATTTTCGTCTACAATGTAGTGCGTCACATTATCTTTATATTGAACGAAACTATACTCTGCTGTATCCACTAACGTCACACTTTCAAAATAATCTTTATTCAATTGAGATAGGATGCTAGATACAATTTGTTTTCTCATACTATCATCTACACTATAAATCATTAAATGATCATTCACTGCAATATCATGAGCTACAACTTCTACGTTTGCAAAATCAAGCCCCATTGGAATTCTTGCTGCTTGTAGAGCTTTTGTAACGTCTTTATTTTTACGATAAGTAGCAATATCAATAATTTCTGGCATCATTGGAATTGCCTTCGGACGTTCTCCATCCCATTCTCGGTCCATATCATTTGCTTCTTGTTGTAATAATTGAATTTGCTGTAATTCATCTTCTGCTTTCGTAGGCAATGCAACCTGGAATAATGTAGGAGATTCTAGTTTTATTAACGCTCTTCCTACTGTTTCTTCCACTTTTATATCAGATCTCCCTACAATACTAGCTACTTCACTTTGATCAATCATATATAGGCAAGTTTGGATTTTAATATTATTGTACAATTGAATTCTAAGTGCATTTTGTCGCCCTGCACTAATTAAGGTATGAATTCCTAAACTTGCACCATCTCGAACAATTTGCATAATTAGCATTTCAAAGCTTTCATAGAACTTCGCTTCTTTTACTGCATCATAATTGTCGATCGCAATAATAATATGTGGTATTTCTTTCCCACTTGCCTTTTCATACATTTCAATATTTGCAACGTCATATTCACTTAATAATCGTTTACGATTTTTCATTTCTTGAGTTAATCTTTCAACAAACTTTAAACATTTTTCAGATTCGTCAATCGTAATCGTATCCGCTACATGAGGTAATCCTTTCAAAGGTAGAAGACCATTTGTTCCAAGGTCCACTAAATACACATGCAAATGCTCCGGACTATGCTGACGAGCTACATCCATAATGACTGATTGTAAGAATGTTGATTTTCCGTAGCCTGGACTTGAGAAGACCGCTACGTGTCCGTCTTTACTAATATCTAGTGTTAATGGTGTTTGTGATTGTAATTCAGGCTGATCTAGTAGGCCAATTGTTGCTTGTAATGGTTTCTTTTCTTTCGTCCATGCTTCTTTGAACTGAATAGCATGTAAGTCTTGTAAATATACGCTTTCTGGAAGTGGTGGTAACCACGGTCTTGCTAATGCTTCAATTTCATTTATTTCTGCGTAATCGTGAATGTAGTCAATAACAGCATCCAGTTCAGATGGTACGCTTATTACTTCTTTACTGCTACCAAGTCCACTTAAATCTTCACTTAATATTTCATATTGTCCTAGATCATTTATTGCATAGATTGTTGCGTCTAAATGTTCTTTATCCTCTTTGTTTTCTACATAGTCTGCTCCGCTCCAAGCTGATTGGAATAGTTCATAAATTTCATTATTCCCAACTTGTAAGTAAGCACGTCCTGGTAATGTAATTTCAGCAGCATCTGGTGTTTTTAAAATTTCATTACTATCTGACGTATTTTGAACTTTTAGTGCTAGTTTGAATTTCGAGTTACTCCAAATTTGATCATCTACAACACCACTTGGTTTTTGCGTAGCTAATATTAAATGAATTCCGAGTGAACGACCGATACGCGCTGTTGAAACTAACTCTTTCATAAATTCTGGTTGTTCTGACTTCAGTTCCGCGAATTCATCACTAATTAAAAATAGATGTGGCATCGGTTCACTTACTAAGCCTTCTTTATACAGTTTTTGATACTGATTAATATGGTTTACATCATTTTCGCCAAATAATCGTTGTCTTTTTTGTAATTCAGCTTTAATTGATGCGAGCGCTCTCATACTTTGTGCTCCATCTAAGTTCGTAATTGTTCCTAATAAATGCGGTAAGTTTTTGAATAAATTCGCCATTCCGCCGCCTTTATAGTCAATTAGTAAAAAGGCTACTTCGTACGGATGAAAATTGACTGCTAGAGATAAAATATACGATTGTATAATTTCCGATTTACCTGAACCTGTTGTACCTGCTATTAATCCGTGTGGTCCGTGTGCTTTTTCGTGTAAGTTTAAGTTTACGATATCTTCTTTACCACGTAATCCAAGTGGTACAGCTAAAGATTTATGCGCTGCATTTTTCTCCCAACGACTTGTGATATTCAGTTCTTTTACTTTTTCAACGCCGTACATTTCTAAAAATGTTACGCTTTCTGGAATACTATTTTTTAAGTTTTGCAAATGATTTAATGGTGCTAATGCCCGTGAAATATCTTCTAAATTAAACCCTTTCGGTACGTGATTTAGTTTAAATTGACGGTTAACAAGCTCTCCTTGCTCTAAGATGATGTTCCCTTGTTTTGCATCTCTTATATCTATTACCGTTTTCACATGCTCCGGTAAACTTTGCATAACATCTTGCACAAATACAAGTGATACACCTAATTGACTCGGATCATCATTAAAGAATTCCATAACAACATGGTCTAATATTAGTTTTTCATCTGTAATGAGAACGACATAGTGCGGTGCAAAGTACATTTTTTCATTAGTAGAACTTTTTTCATCTAGTTTTAATTTTCGTTCTTTCAATATTTGATACAAACTATTTAACACTTGATCACGGCTACGATCATGGTATACAAATCCACGTACATTTATATCGCGAACACTTCCATGAGGTAACCAGCGCATCCAATCCCATTTTTCTTTTTCTTCTTCCGGAAAAATAGTAATAAACTGCAAGTCATAATAACTATGGAATAAAGCCGTTTGTGCAACTAATAATTGTAATTGCTCTAACACTAAAGAGCGTTGGCCAATATAACCGACTGGTCCATTCATTAAATCTGTTACAACCGGTACATCTTCCAATGATAGATAACGCTGTCTTAGTTCACGTGCTATATCGATTAATTCATCTTTCGTTTGACTAAACTCTTCTTCATTAAATTGAATTTCAAAACTCGTATTAGCTTGTCCTGTTCCAACGCTAAATGTTAAGAAATCATGATGTAACATTGTTTTTTCATAAATTCTAGGATTTACTTGAACTGCCATATTACGTATTACTTCTACATTTGGATTGTGATAATGTAATGCGTGACGCTGTTTTTCACTTTCTGCATGTAAATCTTTCGTTTTTTGTTTTATATACTCTCTATAGCTTTTATCTCGTTCAACAATGTCGACTTTATATTGCTTCAAATTTTTAATATACGATGTGACAGAAACAATGATTGTTACTAATGTCATCGCAATCGATGCGATAATAAACATTCCATATTTCATGAAAATAGCAAGTAATACAGTTACGACAATCATGACAAGTGAAGGTGCAATGATTCTTGCTAAATGCTCCGTTGGTTTTGATGGCATACTTGAAGGCTTTGCAATTGTCATTTTCTCTTCTGGTTCACGGTAAATAATACGTGGTGAACGATGATAGTCTGGATAACCACTTTGATAATTCGTTTCTGATTCTACTAAAATAGGTAACGCAGATTTCACTTTATCTTCTGAAGAAAGTACTTGAATGTCTTCACTACCAATCTCCAATAAAATACCATCAAAATATAATACGTCTCCTGATTCCAACATAACGCTATCTTTTAACTTCGTATAATTATGAAATACATCCCCGCCATACACGTTCACTTTAAAAGAATCGTACAACGTTTCGCGAGATAGCATTAAATCTACACTAGTCCCGGTAATAGAAATATCATCGTAATCGTTTTGACTCACTGTAAGAGAATGTTTCGTTCCAATATCAAACACTTTAGTTGTGCCAACAATAGATATAAAGATTTTCAAGCTCACATCTCTTGTTTTCCCAATCTCAATTTCCTTATTGAATTCTATTAATTGATCCTGTACCATCCAAGCATTTACTTCATTATTCCACTTTAACTCTACTTCTTGTTCTAAACTTGGATTCGTAATATCATTTGTCCACTCTTTTCCAATCGACACTATTGATTGCTCATTTGGATGTAATGTGCACTTATATATTTTGTCTCCATAAGTCAATACTAATAGTTGCTCCATCCGTGTTCACTGCTCCTTTTCAACTGTCTCATCAAGTGCTTACTCTTTTTTCTCTGTGTCCGACAAATTTTTATCGTTTGATGAATTGCCATATTTCTTTTTATATTCATCTAATTGTTGCTCATATGTTTTTAACTTTTGATCACGTTCTTCCCCTGATAAATCCGGATTATTTTTCAGTGATTCAATTTGTTTAACAAGGCCGTACATAATAAGCTGAGGATCATCAAGTGTCTTAGCTAAATCTAATGATTTATCAAAATTACCTTTTCCGTTATACATCCAATACAGCAAATACTTTTCATCACTTTTCAAACTAATGTTTTTCATAATCGATTTCTTTTGAGCTTCACCTAGTTTTTCAGCTGTAATGTATGCAAATGCTAACTCATATTTAGATGCAATCGGTAATGATTCAAACTCCTCTTCATTCAATTGCGTAATGACTTTGTCATAATCAGTTGCTATGAAACTTGCATTTGCTTCTAACAATTTATTTTGATAAGGAAATTTTATAAAAGTGAAATATATTAAAGGAGCAGCTAAAATAACTGTCGCCGCTATGAAGGAAAAAGCTAAGTATTTAAATGATTTATAGCTTTTTTTAGGTACTAACTGCATATTTTTTTCTGTTTTTGTTTGTTCCTTCTCAAAGCTGTCATCAAGAAACTGCAGTAATGCATCTAAGCTTTCCATTTGAGCAACGGTCTGTTCAAATGTTGTTTCTTTTGCATCTTTTAGTAACCCAGCATACAAATCATCAAAGTTATGTTTTTGGGAGAATAAAGCAATAATTAGACACTTATATTGTGTTAAAAATTGCTCTTCTAATAACGGGGTTGGCGGAACAATATCTCGAATTCCTCTATGTATAATACTTGGTATTAAATTAGCATTAAAAACTATATTGTCTGGATGTAAAAAGAACGTGATTCGTTTATTTAAATATTTACGAAACTGCGCAACATTCCGAAGTAGTCTTAATTTCTCATTTCTTCCAAAACGGCTAAGATCGTCCCACTTATATAATTTTTTATCTACTTGATATAGAAACGTAAACATATCATCCGTTTCTTCTATTGTTAATGGTACAAATTCAGATGATTCGCCCGTAATTATATCGAATTGACGGAAGTCTTTTATACGTGTTTGAGATTTGGTCATCTCCAATTTCCAATTTTCTTTTTCTATTTGAAATTGATAGTTCATTGCATCAATTTGAATTATTTTTTCCGTCATGTTTATCCTCTTCTCCTTTTCTTTATAACCCGTAATAACTTATTTTCAAATAACTAAAAGTAAAAAATATTCTTTATAAAACTTGCAAAATATCTCCATCTGTTATTTGGTGATCAATTAAACGATCATTATCTGTTAAAACAATTGACTTATTTTTCACTTT
>NZ_JBNLYE010000236.1:0-6386 GCF_050172095.1 Bacillus sp. GMs2/2 | reverse complement strand
TATTGTTAAATTATATACATTTTCAAAATCCCGATCTTGCAGGTTATTTTTCTTTCCATCAATAACAATGAAAACGTCACTTACTATTTTTGCTGGTATAACCCCGACATTTTCTACTTGCACCGCTTTCTGCTCATTCAATTGCTCCATATGTTCTAACGGAACGATAATACTAAATTGCGAGCGAATACCACGAAAGTTTGTATTTAATTCTTTCGCGGCTTCAAAAACAACAATTTTCGCGCCAATCTTTTCCCCGTATGAATCTAAAAATGCATTTAAGCTCTTTGTATATTCCTCTTCCGTATGCCATTCCATCGTACCGAATACTGCTGGATTAACATTTTGAATAATTGTCGTGTATATTTCTCCTCTCGCTTTAGATGCAATTAATGATCGTTTTATGGATTGAACTGTCTTGCCAATATCGCTAAATTTCGCACCCCATATTTCTGAAATATTAGGCGTTAAAATGAATGCAATATCTACAAAAATAACCATTGCAGTAAACATTAAAAGATTTTTCCAGAGGGTTAAATCGATTCCTTTTATCATGAAATACACGGTGACAGATATGATAAACAAACCATACCAAGTCTTTCTAATACGTTGCTTTTTCTCCTCGTACAACTCTTCATTTTTCCAATAAAAGAAAACAAGGACTACAAAGACAATCGCTAAAACAAATAAGCCAATTCGAATGTTAGAGATCATTAATCACATCACCCTCCATTCAAAAACTACTCACGATATCATTACATGCGCAATCTGCTCTCTTTATGACAAAAGACGTGGACAAGCTTCTAAAATTAGCTACATCGCATATATATTAGAAGGTACCACGTCTTTTATCCTGCTATTTGTGGGCAGTAAGACCCCACTGATTAAAATTCCACTTTACCATGAGTCTATATTGTATATGTAGACAAGCATTCATTTCAAATTTTCGTATTAAAAAGAAATATGTTTCGGAATTTCCCCTTCAGGTACTTCTCCATCCATACTTAAATAATAATGACGAATCGGACGTAAGTTTTCGTCTAATTCATAAACAAGCGGAATGCTAGTTGGAATATTTAATGAAACTACACCATCACTTGAAAGGTTGTCTAAATATTTTACTAGCGAGCGAATTGTGTTACCGTGTGATGAAATAATTACTTTATTATCACTTTTTAATGTCGGCGCAATTTCTGAATGCCAATAAGCAAGTACTCTCTTCTCCGTATCCTCTAAACATTCAGTTAATGGAAATTCACCTTTTTTGAGTGTTTTATATCTTGGATCGGTCGCTTCATATCGAGGATCGTCTTCAGTAAGAGCCGGTG
This sequence comes from Bacillus sp. GMs2/2, assembly GCF_050172095.1. Lineage (NCBI taxonomy): Bacteria > Bacillati > Bacillota > Bacilli > Caryophanales > Bacillaceae > Bacillus > Bacillus sp. GMs2/2. Next base: position 5,058 of record NZ_JBNLYE010000236.1, on the reverse strand, counting down.
GTCTTACATCAACACTTCTTCTCCAAATATGAACTTGCTCCTCACCATATTTTTGAGCAGTTTCATCTTTATTCAACCCTTGCAATGCACCATAATGTCTTTCATTTAGCTTCCAAGATTTATGTATTGGGACCCAAGTAAGATCCATCTCATGAAGTACAATCCATAACGTCCGAATTGCGCGTTTTAATACAGATGTATAAGCCACATCAAAAGTATATCCGTTTTTCTTTAATATTGCTCCTGCTTCTCTCGCTTCACTTAATCCATTCTCTGATAGATCAACATCTGTCCATCCAGTAAAGCGATTTTCAAGATTCCATAAACTTTGTCCGTGACGAATAAGTACAAGTTTTATCATTATAATTCCCCTTTCGGAAATGTGAATTTTATTGTTCCATTACGTACACGTATAAAGTATCTAGTAATGTATCTTTTTATCCATTCACTCTATGACCAATCGATAGTTGCCAAATGTATGGATAAAATTTGTTCTTTTTCAAACGATAAAAACAGAAGCTTTTTCATTATTTTTGATCGACTGGTATTTCCCGTTTCGATATCCAAGCATCAAAACCTGATCGGCTATTTGCCATTTCATTCATAACTTGGTGCCAATTGTCCTCACATGATTCACCAAATTTTGAAAAAATAGCACCCATTTGTTGTCTTTGTACATCACTCAGTTTTTTCTCTAAATCTGTACCTTTTTCTGTTAAAGACAACTGTTTCACACGTCGATCATGCATAGCTTCATTACTCTCAATTAAGCCCTTTTCCACAAGTTGACGTAGCGGCCCGTGGAGAGCTTGTTTACTTATTTCTAATAGTGATAATAACTCATTTACACTTATCCCTGGAAAACGTGCGATAAAAAATAAAATTCGATGATGTACTCGTTGAATGCCATATTCTTTTATAATTTCATCTGGCTTTTCAGTAAATGTTTTATATGCAAAATAAAATAATGCTAATGCCTCATTCATCTGTTCTTCTTTATGTTGTGTCATCTACTTTCCCCCTGTATGTAAATTATACCACAATCTAGTAATGAATATTTTAATCAACGCATTAGAACTTGTTCAGTCTATTGAAACATTCATTGCATAATTAGGAGATGATTCATTTGAAAAAACAATATACTGTAAGTACATATTTATTGGATAGACTACACGAATTAGGAATTGAACATATATTTGGGGTTCCTGGTGATTATAATCTTGCCTTTTTAGATGATGTGGTAGCACATAAAAATTTAAAGTGGATTGGCAATTGTAATGAATTAAATGCTGCATATGCAGCAGATGGGTACGCTCGCATAAAAGGAATCGCCGCTCTTATTACTACTTTCGGTGTTGGAGAATTAAGCGCTATTAACGGTATTGCTGGCTCATATGCGGAAAACGTGCCAGTTATAAAAATTACAGGTACACCACCAACAAAAGTAATGGAAAATGGAGCAATCGTCCATCATACGTTAGGAGATGGAAAGTTCGATCACTTTTCCAATATGTATCGAGAAATCACTATAGCACAAACAAATGTAACACCTGAGCATGCTGCTGAGGAAATTGACCGTGTTTTACGTGCATGTTGGAATGAAAAACGCCCTGTTCATATTAATTTGCCGATTGATGTGTATAATAAACCAATTAATAAACCGACAGAACCTATTATAAATAAACCTATTTTAAGTAATAAAGAAGCATTAAATAAAATGCTTCTACATGCCATTTCAAAAATAAATAGTGCCAAAAAACCTGTTATTTTAGCTGATTTTGAAGTAGATCGATTTCATGCTAAAGAAAGTTTACATCAATTCGTAGAAAAAACTGGGTTTCCCATCGCGACGTTCAGTATGGGAAAAGGAATATTCCCAGAAAAACACCCTCAATTTATAGGTGTTTATACTGGTGATGTAAGTTCGCCGTACTTGCGAAAAAGAATTGATGAATCTGATTGTATTATTAGTATTGGTGTGAAGTTAACTGATACTATTACAGGCGGCTTCACACAAGGTTTTACAAAAGAACAAGTTATAGAAATCCATCCCTACACTGTGAAAATTATAGATAAAAAATACGGTCCAGTTGTAATGCAGGATGTTTTACAACATTTAAGTGATTCAATTGAGCATCGTAATAAAGATACCCTTGACGTTAAGCCATTTATTTTAGAATCATCACCTTTTACTGAAGAGTTCAATCCAAAAGCACAAATGGTCACACAAAAACGTTTTTGGCAGCAAATGTACCATTTCTTACAAGAAAACGACGTCTTAATTGTAGAGCAAGGAACACCTTTCTTTGGTAGTGCTGCTATCCCTCTACCTAATAACACTGCATATGTAGGTCAACCGTTATGGGGATCTATCGGATATACACTGCCCGCTCTACTTGGTACACAGCTCGCCAATTTATCACGGCGCAACATTTTAATTATTGGTGATGGTTCTTTCCAAGTAACTGCCCAAGAGTTATCAACTATACTACGTCAAAATTTAAAACCGATTATATTTTTAATCAATAACAACGGATACACTGTTGAACGTGCCATTCACGGCCAAAACCAACTTTATAATGACATACAGATGTGGGATTACAATAAACTATCAATGGTATTTGGATCCGAAGAAAAAAGTCTAACATTTAAAGTAGAAAATGAAGCAGAATTAGCAGAAGTCTTAACAAATATAACTTTTAATAAGAATCAACTTATCTTTATTGAAGTTATAATGAGCCAAAGCGATCAACCTGAATTGTTAGCTAAACTCGGGAAAAGATTCGGTCAGCAAAATTCTTAATATAAAAGCATAACCTAATTATACAACTAGTAGTGTAAAACTTGTTTTGAGAATAGTTTCGACACTCAAAATACATAAGGAAAAGGATGGAAAGTACCATCCTTTTCTATTTTAAGAGCCTTCTTCGACTAACGCCCCGTGCGACAAGCAAAAATTCTTAATCCATCTTTAATTTTATAGCTTTTGTCGCAATAAATGTTTTAATATGCTTATCCAATATCCTTGTTCCACCAAAATCATCCTCATAAAAACCTGTTATAGCAAAACCAGCATCAATTTGGCCTTCGATTTGGTCTTCTAAAGTATGCGCATATTCTATTGTTTGATTTGAATCGATGTAATCTTGAACTTCATCCTCTGGTAAATAATCCAATGTTGATGAAGGAATTGAATGTTTAACATCCAGAATACCTTTTTGCTCTTGGTTATCATCAAAAATCCATAGTAACGGATTTGTAAATCCAGCAATAAGAACACCTTTATTCTTTAAAACCCTAGAAACTTCATTCCATACAAGATGAACATCTTTTACAAACAAATAAGCTACGCTTTTTCTTTTTTATTCAGCAAGAGTTAACTGCCAAGATACACCATACTTATCATTTAACCAGCCAAACTTTTTACTAAACGGATAAGAACCTAAAGGCATAAGAATCGCTCCATCCTGCGCTAGTTTATGAAAGACCGTTTCAATTTCTTCTTCTGTCTCACAAGTTACATAAAGAGACATAGCTGGAGTGAATGTAAAATTATGATTTACATAACTATCAATACACATAAACTCTTGGCCATTTAGCGTAAAAGTTGTATGAATTACAGTTCCCTCTTTACCAGGTCCATTTTCATCGTAGCGAGAAATACTTACAATTTCTGATTGATCAAATAGCGACGTATAAAAATTCATCGCTTCCTCAGCTTTGCCCTCAAACATTAAAAACGTAGTAATTTTTTGATTTGCGTTACTCATATGGAGACAGCCCCTTGTTATGTATTTATGTAAAACATACGTCACTCAAAAACCGAACGTATATTCCTATGAACATATTGTCTATAAAAACGATGAGTTTGTCAATTATCTACTTTATTATTTCTTCTTAAATAATGCTGTCCAAAGAAATGATTCTCCAAACATTTCTTTCGGTTGTTTCATTTGTTTCATTCTTCTAATCTCAATTACCTCAAATTCTTTAAATATCTCTCTTAACTTTTCTTCCGAGTATGCAAGACCACCTTGTAGACTCCACCCTCTATATACGTCCCAATCTGTTATTTCCGATCCATTTCGCTCATCTAAATCACCTGCCGCAAAACATGTTAATCCGAAATAACCACCCGATTTTAATGAGTTTTTAATTAAATCCACATAATTTATTCTTCTATGCGGTGGAATGTGATGCAAACAGCCCGAATCGTATACAAAATCAAATTCGTTTTGAACCTCTAAATTAAAAATTGAATCACAAATAAAATGAATTGCTACCTCTTTTGCCAATGCCCTTTCTTTAGCCCAATTAATGCCTTCTACAGATAAATCCACTGCTGTTACATCAAATCCTTGAGTCGCTAAATAAATGGCATTTCTACCTGGACCACATCCAAGTTCTAATACCTTCCCTTTTGAAACTCTCTCTTTTTGTATATACGAAACTAGATTCTCATCTGGAACATTTTCAAAAAACGGAACATCCTTTTCTCTATTCTCATAAAACTCATTCCAAAATGGTTCTGCAGGTCTTAATAATGAATCAAGCATTTTTAAAATGTCTTCTTGTGTGTGTAACGTTTCATTTTTCATTAATACCCCTCCACGAATTAATAGTCAGAAAATTATTATATATCTTTTTGAACTTTCAAACAAAGAAAAAACTCCTATATTCAATAGGAGTTTTTGTCTTTAAAGTCCGAGTACAGCTAACCATTTTAACAACTTCTCTTCTCGCGCTTTTAAATCATCATTCCTAAACTTGCCTAGTTGTATTTCACTAACAACTTCTCCGTCTGCTAAAAAAAGAACTCTTTCTGTTTTCACCGCTACCTTTACAACATGAGTCACTTAAGAAGAATACTTTACTGAAAAATAAAGCTGATTTCGTTAATGGATATTTTTGCTAACGCCTCTTCTTTCATGCATGATATTTCATATAATCATACTTTTCTAATAAAATAACGCTTTTGTTCACTTTTTTGATACATTTACGAAACATTCATGTGTTATCTTCATTAAGTTCTTTTCTTTTTATAATGTCGTGTGAGAT
>NZ_JBNLYE010000235.1:0-6393 GCF_050172095.1 Bacillus sp. GMs2/2 | reverse complement strand
ATATAGGGTGTAAAAGCTTTTACAAAACAATAAGGGGAATCGCTACATGAAATCAAATGAGAAAAATTTTATAAAAAGATTACAGCGGCAAAAAGAAGACGCGTTAGAATTCGTTGTCGATACATACTTACCACTCATAAAGGGGATCACGCATAAAGTTCTACTTCCCATTCAAAATGATGGACTCATAGAGGAATGTATAAACGATATATTTCTTTCCATTTGGAATAACGCAAATAAATTCCATGGAGAGCCGAGTGATTTTAAAAAGTGGATTGCAGCGATTGCGAAGTTTAAAGCAATTGATTATTACCGGAAATCGACTAAAACAGTAGAAATCATTTCAGATGAGTTTCATATCAGTACAGAAAAATCAGCAGAAGACGAATTAATCGTTATGGAAGATAGGGAAGAATTATTGAAGCTCATTAATCAATTAGAACCGCTAGATCAAAAGGTGTTCATTATGAAATATTTACTTGGTATGAAGACAGAGGAAATAGGTGACAAGTTAGGATTAACTCGGGCAGCAATTGATAATCGAGTGTACCGGGGGAAAAAGAAACTACAACAAAATGCTACGAAAATTAGTTTTGGAGGTAGTGCAATATGAAAGACATTTATGAACTATTAAATGATATTGATATAGATGAAAAAGAATTAGAAGAAATTGAGGCTTCTGAAATTGAAAAGGAAAAAGTAAAACGAAATGTAAAACAATCGATACGTACGAAGAAAAAGATGAAAAGTTGGAAGAAGGGTGTCGCTGCTGCATCAATTTTAGTAGGGTTATCGGTTGCAACTCTTGGTATCGGATTTCCTACATATGCCGGGGGATTGCCAATTGTAGGTGACATATTCCGATTTTTAGATAATGGTAGAACAGGGTTATATGAAAATTATAAGGAATTTTCGACTGAGTTGAATATGACAAAAGAGAGTAATGGGGTTAAGGTTACAATTAATGATGTAATTTCTGATGGCAGAACATTATCTATAACGTATTCACTGGAAAGTGAGCAGGACTTAGGGGAGGATCCTATCATATTAGGTGGATTGGATATAATGGACGCTCATGGTAGTTCAGGCAGTGGTAAAATGACTAAAGTTACTGAAAAAAAGTATGTAGGTATGGTAACAACGACGCATCATGATAGCAATAAAAAGGACAAAGTAAACTTTAGATGGAATATAGAGAGAATAGAGATGCCAGATAGGAAAAAATCAATACAAGGTAATTGGAATTTCGCGTTAACTGTAAAATCAGTGGATAGTAAAGAGAGAACAATTGGTGGGAGTTCAGAAAAAGAAGGTATAAAAGCAAATATGGAAAAGGTCGCAATATCGCCAGTTTCATTTATTCTTTATTACAATCAAGAGGTTTCTAAGGGCGCGAGGAAAGAATGGGATAGTGTAGATGTTGAATTGACGGTTAAGGATGATTTAGGGAATATTTATTCGGGTGAAGGAAATGGGGGAAGTGGCAACGATCCTTACAATATCCATTGGAGTGCCACCTTCCAAAAACTAAACGAAAATGCAACAAAGCTTATCGTTACACCTCGCGTGCACTTGCGAGTACATACACCTGAAAATCATGGTGGAGTAGAGTATGTGAATGGGAAAGAGAAGAAAATAGAAGTGCCGAAAAAAGAAGCGAAGAGCAAAGATATTGTGTTAGATGATATTGTCATTGATTTAAAGAAATAAAAGAGAGACTGCCTAAAATCATTTAGGCAGTCTTTTTTCGTTAAGAACTAGTTACGAGTAACGCATGGGGATGCTGCGTTTTATATTCATCTTTCCAAGGAATATTTAGTTGTTCCCACGATTTGCCGCTATCATTGGATTGAAACACGCCGTTGTTATTTAAAGTGTAAAATGTATGTGGTTCTGCAGGATTTGTCGCAAACATTGAGATGACTGTGCCGATTGCAGATGGTAGACCTTGTTGTACTTGCTCGAAAGGAGTATCTTTCGTTTTACGATAAATATAAGATTCATAAGGAATACGGTGATGAGCGAGGTCAGCACTTGGTGCGGCAGAAACGAGAATTGTATCGCAATCAGCCGGATCAATAGCCATGCTGTATAAATAATGATGTTCAAGTCCTGCACTACATGAGATCCAGCTGTTTCCATTGTTATAACTCTCAAGATAAGCACGATCAGGTCCGCCCATAAATCCGTCACCACATGATGCATAAAGGCGATTTGGTGCTTCAGGGTGCATAAGTAATTGATGAGCATCGATAGGAGCACCGAATTTTTTATCAATCCATGTATGCCCTTTATCATTACTTTGAATAACAGCACCAGCTTCGATTGAAACGTGTATTGTATTAGGGTTGTTTGGATCAACTGTAATCCAGCGTACGTGATGGGTAAAAGGTCTAGGCGGGAAAGCCCATGTATAAGAAGATAATAATGATTTCATATTTTTAAGTTCAGTCCACGTTTCACCACCATTTTCAGAGCGAAATAAAGCGCTCGGTTCTGTGCCGACATAAACGACCCCATATCCGTTAACTTGTTCATTTGAGCTTATTGTTATGGAAGTGATAGAGGAGTGCAAAATACCATCTTCTTTAGGGAAATCAAAGTAACGATAAGAATCTCCAATTGGTCTCCATGAATCCCCACTATCGTCACTTAACCATAAACCTCGTCCAAATGTACCACAATATACACGGTTTTGTTGGAATGGATCAACTGCAATACAGGTAGGTTGCATATTTTGTAAGTGATATGTTGTTTCAAAGTGACCATATAGTTCTTTCACTACAACAAGTTCACGCTCCATACAGAGAAACAGTCTTTTCAATTTCGTCCCCTCCTTAAAAATTCTTTCATTAGTAAACAATATGAAAATAAAAAAGAAGTAGTCTTGTTTTATTTGAGAAAAAGGGATTGTTTAAAAAATAGCGAAGTGTGTATACAGAGGAAGCGGGCGTTTACAATCAGTCAATTCGGGATAAAGATGGGGAGTTTGTTTCATACTAACATACAGATATTGTACTTAAAGGAGTATAAGTATGGGACATTCGCATGATCATGGTCATTCAAAAAATAAAAAGGCGTTACTAATTGCCTTCCTACTAACAACAAGTTTTATGATTGCAGAAGTTGTTGGTGGATTTGTAACAAATAGCTTAGCACTACTATCTGACGCGGGGCATATGCTAAGTGATGCAGTATCTTTAGCTTTAAGTTTACTTGCGTTTAAACTCGGAGAAAAAACAGCAACAACTGCGAAAACATACGGGTATAAGCGAGTCGAAATGTTAGCAGCATTATGTAACGGTGTCGTTCTTATTGTCATTTCGGTATACATTTTTATTGAAGCAATCCGTCGTTTTAAAGAACCAGTTGAGATTGCTAGTAATGGGATGCTCATTATTGCAGTCCTGGGTCTGCTTATTAATATTTTATCAGCTTGGATATTAATGAGAGGCGGAGATGTGAAAGGTAATTTGAATTTAAGAAGTGCTTTCCTGCACGTACTAGGCGATCTATTGGGTTCCGTCGGAGCGATTATTGCTGCGTTACTTATTAAATTTTTCGGATGGACTGCTGCAGATGCGATTGCTAGTATTCTTGTGTCTATTTTAGTCATTATTAGTGGATGGCGTGTAACACGTGATACGGTTCATATATTAATGGAAGGTGCACCACAGCACATAAATGTTGAAGAGGTAAAAAGTACGTTATTAAATATTCCGATTGTCAAAGAAGTTCATGATTTGCACATATGGTCTGTCACATCAGATTTTCAAGTATTAACATGTCATCTTATTATTAAAGGGAATGAAACGAAAAGTGTATTAAAAGGGGCTACGTATGTATTAAAGGAGAAATTTCATGTAGAACATGTCACCATTCAAGTAGAAATAGATGGTGAATTTAATCATGATGAGACAACTTGCAAAGTATGAAAGAAAAAGGATAAGAAAAAGTGTCATAACATTTTTCGCACGGCATACATATATATAATGTGGCCACAAGTACTTTGCAAGGTAAATATTTCATGAAATTACTTTACTTATAAAGAGTCATCTTTTATAATCAAAAGTGGTAATTGATAGAGATTATCATTTTCAATGATCGTAGAAAGGAGTTTTTTAAAAGATGAGTAGTCAACTCCGTTTTGCTGTTGAAAATCGTAAGAGGCATTTAATTGATGAGTTAATTGGAGCAGGTGTGTTTAAGATTCGCGACCGACAATTATACGAGCTGTCTTTAGAGGAATTGGAAAAAGAGTACGAAGATATGGAAGATTATGCGAATATTCAGGCGTAGCTATATAGATTAGTAAAAGGAGAGCTGGTTACGATTTTGTGTAACCAGCTCTCTTTTTATTTCGTAGAAATTATTTTTTGTATTTCTTTCATGGGACGGAGCCAGTTTTGGGTCATTATTTGTTCCATTTGTTTTTCGTCCTGCTTCTGTAATGCTTGAATGATAGAGTGATGTTCTTCAATAGATTGACTTGCTGGAACAAAGTTTTGGAAAAACAAATATTCAAGACGTAAAACGTGAAGTTGTATATTTTCTAGAAAGGGTTCAATATATTGGTTTTTAGCAATAGAAGAAATTGTATTGTGGAATTGTATATCTAATTCTAAAGCTTGTTTTGCGTTTTTTTTCTCTATAGATTGCTGAAAATGCTCATTTATTTCAGAAAGTAGTTGAATATCAGCGTTTGTAATGTTTTGAAGAGCTTGCTTTCCTATAATAGAGTGAAGACCAGCCATCGTTTCATAAATGATAGATACGTCGTCTAACTTAATAGGAGCAATTTTCGTTTTTTGCCCTGGTACCATTTCCACTAATCCAGAAAGCTCTAATATTTGAAGTGCTTCTCTTACAGGTGTTCTGCTTACTCCTAGTGCCTCAGCCAATTCCCCATCATTAATTTTTTCATTGGGCTTCAGTACACCTTCAATAATCCAATTTTGTAGTTGATTTAAAACGAGTGATTTTGCTGAAACTCTTCCTGGTTTTTTATAATTTTGAGGGACAGGCATAGTGAATTCAATCCTTTCATTGTATATTTTCCTTTTTTGCATGAACAAGCTTTAATTTTTGTTTCCCTTCATCCGGCTTTTGGCTTAAGATGAGCACCATTACAATGACACAAAAAGCGCCTAATAACTGAAAAGATTGAAATGGCACTTGCAATATAAGTACAGAAGAAATAATAGCTGCGAGTGGTTCTGTGCAACCAAATAATGTTGTTTCTTTCGGAGTCAGGTATCGTATGCTGTCTAAGTATAAATAAAAGGCAATAAGTGTCCCGAAAATGACGACAAATGTGATGAGCGGTAGGGTACTTAGTTTTACATATTTCATAGTTGATAATAAAATGAATTCGTTTGTAGAAATAAAGTGTACAATCGTTACACCAATACCCCCAATAATCATGCCCCATCCAACGATAACGGAGGAAGACCATTTTTCTAACAATTCCTTTGAATATAAACTATAAAAAGCGAGAGATAATCCAGATAAAATCCCCCAAATAATAGCTGGTGTAGAAACAGCCAAGTTATGAACAGACCCGTTTGTTAGTAAGAGAAAAGTGCCTACTAATGAAAGGGTAATTGAAATGAAATCAATTTTTGATGGACGAACGTTCCATTTGAAAAGTAAGTATACAGTGATGAATATAGGAGCTAAATATTGTAATAATGTTGCCACGGCAGCATTTCCTTCTTTAATTGAAGCGAAATACGTATACTGTACAGCAAGCATACCGAATAGACCAAACAAAATCATTTTAATAGCATCAGATTTTTGTTTCCAAATGCTAAATATCTCTTTTTTTCTCGTTCCGAATGAGGAAATAATGAGCAAAATAATTCCAGATATAAGTAAACGGATCGTAACTAACCATTCGGTTGAAACATTGTCATATTGAAAAAGTTGTTGTGCAGCTGTACCAGACAAGCCCCATAAACAAGCACCGATTATGACCATTATAATTCCTTTTAATCGATTTGAATCCATATGATCTAAAATTCTCCTTTCTAAAAATACAAATTGAATACAATATGCAATATATCACAGAATGACTCGTTAATAAACTGAAATTTCTAATTTGTTTTTTATGTATAGTAAAATATTGTAGAGGAGGGGGAGTATATGTTAGCTGGATTTTTAGTTTGTTTATTTGTTGGGTTACTTATCATTTTTTTAGGGTATCAAATACATGTGAAAAAGAGGTTGTTTTTGTTAGCAGGATATCAAGAAGAAACGTTTGTTGAAGATAAAAATAAATTAGCGAAGCTTTCAGGAGCATTTTCTTATATAGTTGGAGTTGCTACTATAATATTACCGCTTGGCTTAGAAAAAATAGGTGCTGTAGTTGGTATCGTATATGCTATATTAATT
>NZ_JBNLYE010000234.1:0-6416 GCF_050172095.1 Bacillus sp. GMs2/2 | reverse complement strand
TATACAATTCTTACTAATTATAGTGAAGCTAGCAACTATTTTGAAAAAGCTGAAGGGTTATTAGAGCATATTTCAGATGAAATTGAATATGCAGAGTTTAATTATAGAGTTGCTGTATTAAAATACCACTTGCATTACGCATATTCAGCTATTGAATACGCTTCAAAGGCAAGAGATATCTTTGTTAAACAAGCAGGGTATGAAGTGAACATAGCGCTGTGCGAAAATATATTAGGATTATCTTTTTCGGAATTAAAGCAGCATGATAAAGGTGAGGAATATATTGCGTCAGCAATAAACATTTTACAAAAAAATGATGCAGAAATGTTAGTATTAAGAATCAGACATAATTTAGGTTTATTGTATGCGAGTCAAAATCTTTCAGTTTTAGCAATTAGACACTTATCTGAGGTTTCTAAAAAAATGCCTACTCATTATAAGGCAATCTTTTTAGAGGCAAGAGAATATTATAAATTAGGTGAAATAGAAAAAGCGAAGGAATTAATTGAAAGTGGATTGAAGGTTTGTGAGGAATTAAAAAATGATGAATATAGATATCACTTTTTAATTCTAAAGGGATTTTGTCAGCATTTAGAGGTAGAAAAAATAGAAAAAATTATTCTTGAAGGTTTTTCTTACTTTGAAAGAAAAAATTTATCGGAGTATATTCACGAATATACTGAAAGTCTGGCATTAGAGTTTCATAAAGTAGGTAATATAGAAAAAGCAGAAAAGTATTTTTTTATGAGTTATGAAATAAAAAAGAGAATATTTGAAAAAGAAGCATTAAAATAAAGAAAAAACTTGGATTATCTATAATGGGAATAGTAGCTGGAGTTATGGGATTTTATGGTAGAAGGTCTTTGCAATAAATTAGCTCACAGTGGATATGGTGGAACGTTTATAATTATAAAACCTAATGAAAATCCATATGCTGTCTCTGAAGATACAACGATGCCTGCAAAACAAACCTTCTATTGAACGTGGGTAATTAAACAAGTCACAAATTATAATTTGTGACTTGTTTAAGGTTGGATACTAAATGTGTTGCTTTCAATATTGAAAGCAACTTTTAAGTTTGTGATTAATAGTTAACTTAATAAATTTTGGGTTAAAATAAAAACAAATTTTTAATCAAGTCCCACAAAAAGTACGATAAGGGCGATTCGTCGGTGCAGGCGGAATGCAGTATTCTTCTTGATCTGTAGAATACGCATAAGGATTTGATAAAGCTTCAAGAAGTTTCTCCATTACGCTATAGTCGTCATTTGTAACAGCTGCTTCTAGTGCTTCTTCTACACGGTGGTTCCTCGGGATGATTGATGGGTTATTATTTTTCATCATCTCGTAGGCGTTTTCTTTCGATTGTTCTTGTCTGTCTAATCGAGATTGCCACAGTTTGTACCATTCTTTAAATTCAGGACTTTCAAATAGAGCTGTATTTTCGATAGCATCAAGAGTTAATGAACGGAATGTATTTGTATAATCTGCTTTATATTTCTCCATCATTTTTAAAAGTTGCTCAATAAGTGAGTGATCTTGTTCTTCGTTGCTAAATAGTCCTAATTTCTTTTTCATTCCAAGGAACCACTGTTTTTCATACTGTACGCTAAATTTCGAAATTTCGTCTTGAGCGATTTTTAATGCTTCTTCTTCATCTTCGTGCAGAATTGGTATTAAAGATTCAGCTAGTCGTGCTAGATCCCATGCGGCCATATATGGTTGATTTCCATATGCATAACGACCTTGTGTGTCAATAGAGCTAAATACAGTTCCTTGGTCGTAATTGTCCATAAATGCACAAGGACCGTAATCAATTGTTTCGCCACTGATCGTTATATTGTCAGTGTTCATTACGCCGTGAATAAATCCAACAAGTTGCCATTTTGCGATAAGACTGGCTTGTCTTTTAATGACTTCTTGTAGTAATGCAGTATATCGGTTTTCATGAGATTCAATTTCTGGGTAATGCCTTTTTATCGTATAGTCAGCTAGTGATTTCAGGTCCTCTATTGAACCACGAGCTGCAGCATATTGAAATGTACCGACGCGAATATGGCTACTAGCTACTCTAGTTAAAATTGCTCCAGGTAACTTTGTTTCACGATAGGTTGGTTCACCGGTTGTGACAACTGCTAAACTGCGAGTAGTCGGAATATCGAGTGCATACATTGCTTCGCTAATAATATATTCACGTAGCATCGGACCGAGTGCAGCACGGCCATCTCCTCGGCGTGAATAGGGAGTAGGACCAGAACCTTTCAGTTGAATATCGAAACGCTCACCTGAAGGAGTAATTTGTTCGCCAATTAAAAGAGCACGACCGTCGCCTAACATATTAAAATGTCCGAATTGATGACCAGCATATGCTTGAGCTAATGGATGAGCTCCTTCTGGGAGTGCATTACCAGCGAAAATAGCAATTTCAGCTTCCTTTTTCAGTTCTTCAGGGGTCAAGCCAAGAGATATCGCTAATGAATGGTTTAGTTTAACTAACTCCGGTGAACTTACGGGAGTAGGGGGGATTTCTGTATAAAATGATTGTGGTAAAGTCGTATAACTATTATCTAAATTCCAACCTGTTTCATTATTTTTAGTCATTGTATCTCCTCCTTTTTGTATTTTAAGTTATGTATTTGTACGTATGTATTCTTTGTAAAGTTAACTAAAAGTATAATATAATATTTCCCCTTGCAATCTATTGTAAGGACTTCATTGCACTATGTCTATTTAACAGCAAATTTAAAACCTCCATTTTAAGAAAATGGAGGTTTTATTATTATTTAATTTTTACAATTATTTTTCCTTTTGCTCTTCCAGACTCTGAATATTCCATTGCTTTTTGCGCATCTTCAAAAGGGAAAACTCGATCGATTACCGGTTTGATTTTTCCGGCTTCAATATAGTTTGCAATAGTACGTAATTGATCCCCGCTTGGCTTCATAAATAAAAATGAATATTGAGCATTATGCTTTTTTTCAAGTGCAGTAAGTTTTTTGCTGGCTAATGAAAATAAGAGAGTTTTAAAGAAGCCTGAACCAAATTCTTTACCGAAGCGAGCATTCGGCATACCTGAAACGGAAACAATGTTTCCTCCGCTTTTTATAATATTGAATGATTTCTCAAGTGTTGCACCGCCGATTGTATCAAATACCGCATCATAATTTTTTAGTATATCTTCAAATTTTTCTGTTTTGTAATTAATAATTTCATCTGCGCCAAGAGACGTTACTAAATTTGTACCAGCTTCACTAGCAGTCGTTGTAACAGTAGCACCCATTATTTTTGCTAACTGAATTGCGAAAGTACCAACACCACCGGATCCAGCGTGAATTAAAATCTTTTGTCCTTTTTGTAATTGCATGATGTCATGTAAAGCTTGATAGGAAGTTAAGCCAACGAGTGGAATCGAAGCCGCTTCCTCAAAACTTAGATTTTTTGGTTTTAAAGCAATATCATCTTCATGAATGGCTATATACTCCGCGAAAGTACCAATCTTATTTTTTCTTGGACGAGCATATATTTCATCACCGACTTTAAAATGAGTCACTTTTGATCCAACCTTCGTGATGACACCGGAAAAGTCATTCCCAAGGATTAGAGGCATTTCATATTTCAGTAACATTTTAACTTTTCCATCACGTATTTTAAAATCAATTGGGTTAATACTAGCTGCATGAATTTCTGCGAGCACTTCATACTCATTAATTTCAGGAGTAGGTACCTCTGCCATACGCATTGGGACTTTTCCATATCTATCAATTATCATTGCTTTCATATCTTATACCTCCAAGTTTTAATAAAAGTTTTGCAATAGCTTCTCAATATCTAATACAAGATTTTTTAATAAACCTAATTTTGTACGTATATCAATATAATAAAAGTTTTTTGTACCTTCTTTTCGCATTAAAATAATACCGGCTTCTCGTAAAATCCTTAGGTGATGTGATACCGCTGGCCGAGAAAGGTGTGTTTGTTTCGTAATTTCTCCTACACGTAATCCGGTTTGACATTCCGTTACCATGAGAACTAACAAAATAGCTTGACGTGTTTCATCGCCAATTGCCAATAATACTTTTTGAGAATCAATAAAATCTTTTTTTATAATATTTAATTGTTCTTGTTTATTCATTTCAATCACTTTACCTCCAAAAAATTAGTCGAAAGGTTTAAAATGATGAACCATTACTTCGATACGGTAATGCTACATGATTGTTGCATGAGGTGCAATATTGAGAAAGAAAATCGAGACGAATGAATTTTTTATTGTTGAAAATTATAGGGAGATAGAAAAGGGATTGGAAGGATTACATAACACAATAAATGAAGTTTTAAAAACAAAAAATGATGTAACAATAAAATAAGCGGTCGTAACCTTGTATAATCCATAAGGTTACGGCCGCTTATAATGTTTGTATTATTTTTGATTTTTACGATAGAACATGGTTCAACGTAAAGTACATTCTTTTGTTTTACACTTTCATACAGACACAATTCAGGTGGATTATAGATGTATGAAAAGGTCAAAGGAATTTTGGGGCCTAATCTATCTATATGATAATTCAAAATGAAATATAAGTCTATATTTTAATGTTTTTTTTGATTATATTTATGTCACTGAGCTCAGAACAATGAAGTGGAGGGTAAATATATGAAATCGAATTATGTACCAGTTTTAATTGTTGGAGGGGGATTATCTGGGTTAGCGTCTGCGTTATTTCTTGCAAAACATAATATTGAGTACTTACTTATTGAAAGGCATCCGTCTACTGCCATTCATCCGAAAGCAGGCGGTCTTACTTTACGTACAATGGAGTTATTTCGAGAATTAGGTTTGGAAAAAAGAATTAAATTGGCAGGTAAAGCATTAGAGAACTGCAGAGGAAGAATAGCGGTTCATACAATAGCTGAGGCGAATAAAGAAGAATTGGAACAAATGAGAGCGACGCAATACGGAAACGATGAAGAGTTACTTCAAAAAATAGAAAAGATTAGTCCATCAAAACAAACTGCGTGTTATCAAATTATTTTAGAAGAGATGATGTTACAAGAAGCGAAAACATTAGGCGAGCAACTATCTTTTTATCATGAATTAGTTTCATTTGAACAAAATGAAAACGGGGTAAAAGCAACGATTCGAAATCGTGAAACAGAAAAAGAAAGTGTCATACATTGTGACTATGTAATTGCAGCGGATGGAGCGAAAAGTAAAATACGTGAGCAGTTAGGGATTAAAACTGAGGGTCGTGGAACCATTGGTGGCTATTATATGAATATTTATTTTGAAGCTGATTTAAGTGAGTTTATGCAAGGAGATGCATTCGGTTTTTCGATGGTACTTCATCCGGAGGTTCTTGGTGCGCTTATCCCGGTTGATAACGTAAAAAAATGGATTTATCATGTAGCCTACGATCCATTAAAAGGAGAGGGGCTAGAGGACTTCACTATAGAACGTTGTAAACAAATTATTCAAATAGCAATTGGAAGTACAAATGTTGAATCAAAAATATTAAGTGTTTTACCGTGGGAAGCCGCTGAAAGTACAGCGGTGAAATTTCAAGGAAATCGAACCTTTTTAGTTGGCGATTCTGCACATATTATGCCGCCAACAGGAGGATTTGGTTCAAATACAGGAATACAAGATGCGCACAATCTAGCTTGGAAATTAGCGGCTGTTATAAAAGGGAAGGCAAAACCAAAATTGTTAGAAACATATCATGAGGAGAGACACTCTGTTGCAAAATTAACGACAGCTTATGCAAGTAGTTTACTGTTTCGTGCTGCGAATAGAGAGGAAGGCAGTTTGAATAATATGGATGGTTTAGCTGTTACAGTTGGATATCAGTATTGTTCAGAGGCGATTATAGATGATTCAGTCACTCCGCATAGAATGGATAGCATAGAGTTGAACGGAAGACCTGGAACGCGAGCGCCACATTTATGGGGAACGTATGAGGGGAAGAAAGTTTCTACATTAGACTTATTCGGTAACAGTTTTGTATTACTTACAGGAGTAGAAAATAGTTCTTGGGCTGAGGCAGCACATACTGTTTCAGCTAAATTAGGAATAAATATAAAAGGGTATCGTGTTGGCTTAAGTGGAGACTTTGTTGTTCCAGAAGATATTTTTAGCAAATTATATGGTATAGAGAATGGAGGTGCTGTATTAATTAGACCAGATGGCTTTATAGGATGGCGTTCGGAAAAAACGGTAGTAAATCCAGATATAGTATTGGAAGAGGTAATGAGAAATTTATTATGTGATTTTTAAGTAACTACAGAAATATTGTTTTATGTGCTTCACTGTACTGAAAAAAATATTCACAAATTTCAATAGGTTTGATATGATTAAATTCGACAAGTTAATAGAGGCCGGAGATATTTGAGAAAAGCCATAAATTTATTTAGGGACACAG
>NZ_JBNLYE010000233.1:0-6427 GCF_050172095.1 Bacillus sp. GMs2/2 | reverse complement strand
TAACTTTTAAGTTATGCTAGAATAAGGACATAAGTTATTAATTATTACAAAAAGAAAAAAGAATCTCTTTTTTCTGTTAATTATAAGGGGGCATTTCATTATGCGTATTGGGGTACCAGCAGAAATTAAAAACAACGAAAACCGTGTGGCAATGACACCAGCAGGTGTTGTACATTTAATTCGTAACAATCACGAAGTATTCATTCAAAAGGGTGCAGGTTTAGGATCTGGTTTCACAGACGCTCAGTATGTGGAAGCGGGAGCAAAAATTGTTGATACAGCTGAAGAAGCTTGGAACATGGAAATGGTTATGAAAGTTAAAGAACCAATTGAAAGCGAATACAAACACTTCAGTGAAGGCTTAATCTTATTCACATACTTACACTTAGCTCCAGAGCCAGAATTAACAAAAGCTTTAATCGAGAAAAAAGTTGTTTCTATTGCATATGAAACAGTACAATTAGAAAATCGTTCATTACCATTACTTGCACCTATGAGTGAAGTAGCTGGTCGTATGGCTGCACAAATTGGTGCACAATTCCTTGAGAAGAACAAAGGCGGTAAAGGTATCTTACTTGCAGGTGTTCCAGGGGTTAAACGTGGTAAAGTAACAATCATCGGTGGTGGACAAGCTGGTACAAATGCTGCTAAAATTGCAGTTGGACTAGGTGCGGATGTAACAATCATCGACTTAAGCGCAGAACGTCTTCGTCAATTAGATGACATTTTCGGAAACCAAGTAAAAACTTTAATGTCTAATCCTTACAATATTGCAGAAGCTGTTAAAGAGTCTGATCTTGTAATCGGTGCAGTATTAATCCCAGGTGCAAAAGCTCCAAAACTTGTAACAGAAGAAATGATTAAATCAATGGAACCAGGTTCTGTTGTTGTAGATATCGCGATTGACCAAGGTGGTATTTTCGAAACAACTGATCGTATTACAACTCATGATAACCCAACTTATGAAAAACACGGCGTTGTTCATTATGCAGTTGCAAACATGCCAGGTGCGGTTCCACGTACATCAACTCTTGCATTAACAAACGTAACAGTACCATATGCAGTACAAATTGCTAACAAAGGCTACAAAGAAGCTTGCCTAGGCAACACTGCACTATTAAAAGGTATTAACACATTAGATGGCTATGTAACATTTGAAGCAGTTGCAGAAGCTCACGGTGTAGAGTACAAAGGTGCTAAAGAATTATTAGAAGCAGAAACAGTATCTTGCTAATAGAAGCATTATACAAAACAAAATCGAACAATATATAAAACAACATGATAAGAGCTAAGAGTGAAGATCTCTTAGCTCTTCTTGGCAAAAGGGGGCATACATCGTGGCCAACCTATTTAAAAAGAAATCCGTTACGCAATTGTTAGGGGAAAGTAAAAGTAAAACTTTGACGAAAACGCTAGGGGCATTTGACCTAACAATGCTAGGGATTGGTGCGATAATTGGTACAGGAGTTCTAGTATTAACTGGATTAGTAGCAGCAAGAGATGCTGGTCCAGCAGTTATTTTTTCATTCATGATTGCAGCCATCGTTTGTGGATTTGCAGCATTATGTTACGCAGAGGTTGCTTCTACACTTCCTGTTTCAGGTAGTGTGTACACATACTCATATGCAACAATTGGCGAGTTTGTAGCTCATTTAATGGGATGGACATTACTATCCGTATATGTTGTAACGACTGCCGCAGTAGCTGGCGGATGGACTGGTTACTTCCATAACTTAGTGAGTGGATTAGGGCTTGAAATTCCAAAAGCACTGCTAACGATTCCGTCTCAAGGTGGTATAGTGAATTTACCAGCAGTTATCGTTACATTAGTTATAACTTGGTTATTATCAAGAGGTACGAAAGAAAGTAAACGAGTGAATAACATAATGGTATTAATTAAAATTGGTATCGTTGTTTTATTCATTGCAGTTGGTGTATTCTACGTGAAACCAGAAAACTGGATACCATTTGCACCGTATGGTTTAAGTGGAGTTTTCGCGGGGGGAGCAGCAGTATTCTTTGCTTTCTTAGGATTTGATGCATTAGCAACTTCTGCTGAAGAAGTAAAAAATCCGCAACGTGATCTACCGATTGGTATTATCGCTTCGTTAGTCATTTGTACAATCATTTATGTTGTAGTTTGTCTCGTTATGACGGGTATGGTTTCATATAAAGAGCTAGATGTACCGGAAGCGATGGCGTATGTGTTAGAAGTTGTAGGACAAGATAAAGTAGCTGGTATAATCGCAATTGGAGCTGTAATTGGTATTATGGCAGTAATTTTTGCTTACATTTATGCAACGACACGTGTATTCTTCGCTATGAGCCGTGACGGTTTATTGCCAGAATCTTTCGCGAAAATTAATAAAAAGACAGAAGCACCAACATTTACAGTTTGGTTAACAGGAATTGGTAGTGCTTTAATTGCTGGATTTATCGATTTGAAAGAATTGTCGAATTTAGCGAATATTGGAGCGTTGTTAACATTTGCGATGGTTGGTGTGTCAGTTATTATTCTTCGTAAAACACATCCAAAATTACAACGTGGATTTATGGTACCACTTGTACCGATCTTGCCGATTATTTCAATTGCATGTTGTCTATTCTTAATGGTAAATCTACCATTAAAAACATGGATGTACTTCGGTGCTTGGTTAGCAATCGGAGTAGTTGTATACTTTGTTTATTCGAAAAAACATAGTCATTTAAAAGACGATGGAAGTTCGCAGGATAATTTAGAACAAGCTAATTAAAGGGATATAAACACAGTAAGCCTTGTGCGTCTAGGGAGCGCGCAAGGCTTTTTCTTTTGTTGAAATAAAGGGAATGTATATTATTTTGTCGAATTTTTCTGTCGGAATATGAAAAAAGGGTGGGAGCGAAATGGAAGAAGCAAAAGTTGTTGTTGGAGCAGAGGGTTATAATAATAACCCTGGTTGGTTACATACGAATGAAGAAGAATTAAATTTATTACGGAGAGAAACTTGGCTTGATAAATTTCAACCTAATTCTTTATCAGTAATTTTGGCAGAACATGTATGGGAGCATTTATCATATGAAGAAGGAATTGAAGCTGCAAAAATTTGTTATGAGTTTTTAATAGAGAATGGATATATTCGTTGTGCAGTACCAGATGCATTTTTTCCAGATGAAGAATATCAGCAAGGGGTACAAGTAGGTGGACCTGGTCCATTAGATCATCCTGCAGCAAGCCATAAAATTGTTCATAACTATAAAACAATCAAGTCCATGTTTGAATCAGCAGGTTTTCAAGTGATGCTCTTAGAATACTGTGATGAGAATGGTAAGTTTCACTATAATGATTGGAATGAGAAAGATGGATTTATTTATCGTTCGAAACGTTTTGACCATAGAAATCGGGATAATCAGTTAGGATTTGTTTCTTTAATTGTGGATGCGGTGAAAAATGAAAAGTAAGTAAAAAGGGGTGTGCGAATTGTGCATCCTTTTTTGTATGAGAATATAGAGAGTGCGGAAAATATGTATACGACTTATTAAAATGTGAACGGAATGTTCATAAAAAAAATTCAGATTTCATTGACACATATGAGTGGACGCTCATATAATAAGAGTATAAGATATATGAATGATTGTTCATATGTTCAATTAAAGAGGTGAGCTATAATGGCTGGAAATAAAGTAGAAACACCACAAGAGACATGTTCTCAAACGATAATTCATGAAGAAGTTGTAGAGCAAGTAAAACAAACAATTCCAACTGATGAAAGTTTAAGTAAAGTAGCAGAACTATTTAAAGTATTAGGTGACCGTACACGTACGAGAATATTACATGCGCTATTTGAAGCTGAAATGTGCGTTTGTGATTTAGCTTATTTATTAGGAATGACACAATCATCTATTTCGCATCAGCTTCGTGTGTTAAAGCAAGCGAAACTTGTGAAGAATCGTAAAGAAGGAAAGGTTGTTTATTATTCGTTAGCTGACCAGCACGTAATTCATATCTTCGAGCAAGCGTTTGAACACGTAAACGAAGAAGAATAAAAGAACGCGAGGAGGGAGAACGATGGCTGAAGCATTGGTGAAAAAGAAACTGATGTTAGAAGGTTTAGATTGTGCGAACTGTGCAATGAAAATTGAAAAAGGTGTTGGGAATATAGAAGGGGTAAATTCTTGTTCTGTAAACTTCGCAACAAAGACAATGATCTTAGAAACAGCACAAAATAAAGAAAACGAAGTTGTTACGGAAGCAAAACAACTCGTTACAAAATTAGAACCGCATATTAAAGTTCAAGAAGAACAAAAAAATAAAATTGCTAAAGAAGTATTTATATTAGAAGGTTTAGATTGCGCGAACTGTGCAATGAAAATTGAAAATAAAGTGAAGGAAATGCCAGCTGTCTCAGAAGCAACTGTTGATTTCGTATCGAAGAAATTACGAGTAGAAGTTGCGAATAAAAGAGAACTAGAAGCGACTGTAGCAAATATAACAAATGTCGTTCAAAAGTTAGAACCAGATGTGAAAGTTGTTCGTGAAGAGAAGAACGGTCATGACCACGGACATAGTCACGATCATGGTGAAGCAAATGTGAAAAAGATGGTAGGGAGATTAGTGATCGGCGGAATTTTGACAGCAATTGCTGCATTAGCGGGCTTACCACAAATGGTAACAATTCCGTTATTTGTCCTTGCTTATTTATTAATAGGTGGAGATATCGTTTGGAGAGCGATAAGAAACATAACTCGTGGCCAAGTATTTGATGAAAACTTCTTAATGGCAATTGCAACTGTAGGAGCTTTTGCAATTCAACAATATTCTGAAGCTGTAGCAGTAATGCTATTTTATCAAGTGGGAGAACTATTCCAAAGTATTGCGGTAAACCGCTCCCGAAAATCAATTACTTCATTAATGGATATTCGTCCTGATTATGCGAATGTAAAGATTGGAAATGAAACGAAGCAAGTATCACCAGAAGATGTAAAAATTGGCGATTATATTATCGTTAAGCCAGGTGAGAAAGTGCCGTTAGACGGAAAAGTAATTGAAGGAACATCAATGGTAGATACTTCAGCATTAACAGGTGAATCTGTACCACGTGAAGTAGAAGTTGGAAATGATGTATTAAGTGGCTTTGTGAACCAAAATGGTGTGTTGACAATTGAAGTTACAAAAGAATTCGGTGAATCTACTGTATCAAAAATTTTAGATTTAGTTCAAAATGCAAGCAGTAAAAAAGCACCAACGGAAAACTTTATTACGAAGTTTGCACGTTACTACACTCCAGTTGTAGTTATTACAGCGGCGATCATGGCGTTTATTCCACCACTCATTTTAGAAGGAGCTACATTCTCTGAGTGGATTTATAGAGCTTTAGTGTTCTTAGTAATCTCTTGTCCATGTGCGTTAGTTGTATCCATTCCTCTTGGATTCTTTGGAGGTATCGGTGGTGCATCTAAAAGTGGTGTGTTAGTAAAAGGTAGTAACTATTTAGAAGCTTTAAATGATGTAAAATATATTGTTTTTGACAAAACAGGAACATTAACAAAAGGTGTTTTCAAAGTTACAAAAATGGAACCGAGCGAAGGTACTACAAGTGAAGAGTTATTAGAGTATGCGGCATTTGCTGAAGTATATTCTAACCATCCAATTGCCCAATCTATTCGAAAGGCATATGGAAAATCAATTGATGAAAAAATAATCGATGATTATAACGAAATTTCTGGTCACGGTACAGTCGTAAAAGTACAAGGAAAAGAAATTTTTGCAGGTAATGCAAAATTAATGAGAAAAGAAAATATTGAATTTAAGCAACCAGAAACAGTAGGTACATTAGTTCACGTTGCTGTAGATGGAAAATATGCAGGTTATATTGTTATTTCTGATGAGGTAAAAGAGGATTCGAAACAAGCGATTCAAAAGTTAAAAGAACTAGGTATTAAAAAGACAGTAATGTTAACTGGTGATGCAAAAACAGTTGGTGAAGCTGTCGGTAAAGAATTAGGCTTAGATGAAGTTCATGCGGAATTACTACCGCAACAAAAAGTAGAAGAGATTGAAAAAATTGATGCAGCGAAGCATGGAAAAGAAAAAATTGCCTTCGTTGGTGACGGTATTAACGATACACCAGTATTAGCCCGTGCAGACGTTGGTATTGCGATGGGTGGTTTAGGATCAGATGCAGCAATTGAAGCGGCAGACATCGTTATTATGACTGATGAGCCTTCAAAAATTGCGACAGCTGTAAAAATTGCGAAACGCACAAGAAGTATAGTGTGGCAAAATATCATCTTTGCTTTAGGTGTAAAAGGGATCGTTCTATTACTTGGTGCCTTTGGTATTGCAACAATGTGGGAAGCTGTTTTCTCAGATGTTGGTGTGACACTACTTGCAGTGTTAAATGCAATGCGTGTATTACGAGTGAAAGATTTATAAAAAAGAGGACGCAAC
>NZ_JBNLYE010000232.1:0-6444 GCF_050172095.1 Bacillus sp. GMs2/2 | reverse complement strand
TAAAGAGGTACTTTTTATAGAAAAAGGTAAATTTCTAATATGTTATATTTAATATAGAAGAATTCGAGGATTACTTTTTATGAAAAGGAGAACTATTGATGAATTATAAACAACTACTAATAGATAACTTTGCATTTAAAAATTCATATGTTGCGCAATTTGTGCCCGGAATGAGTATAAAAGAAACGAAAGATTATATTGCTGTTGATTGCGGATTACCTGCCGATACATTCAATATCATCACTCTACTAAACAATAATTTAACGGTAGGGATAGAGAAATTATATAAGGAGGTAGAATACTATAATCAAAAGAAATTTCCAATGAGTGTTTGGTTATGGGATGAGGAGCAAGAGCGGGATATAAAAAGCAAGTTAAATAAAATCGGTTTAAAAGAAGCGGAGCAAAATATTGCGATGGTAGCAGACTTAAAAACAATTTCTCCAACAATAAACATGCCAGTAAGTTTTACAATTCAACAGGCATCTTCACCTGCACAAATAAAAAAATTTGGAGAAATGTTAGCTAATCTATTCGGCACATCAGAAGAAGGTATACATGTACAAGCATTCTATAATCAAATTTCTAATCTTGATTTATGGAACAGTGAAAATATGAAACTATTTTTAGGATTTTATGAAGGGGAAGTCGTAACTGTTGGTTCATTGATATGTTCAAAAGATAGTATTGGTATTTATGACATCGCAACTAAAGAGAAAATGAGAGGACGAGGATTCGGATCTACTATGTTCAATTTCCTTCTGCAAGAAGCACAAAAATTAAAAAATATGTATTGTGTGTTACAAGCTTCACCCGATGGAATCAACATTTATAAAAAATCGGGATTTCAAGCTATTGGCAAAATGACTGTATTGGAAAATCGACATTTAATTGAGTAAATCATTCAAGTTAAATCGTCTTTATATAGGAGCTTATAAATCGTTATGAAAAAGATATATCTCGCTACAATAATTTGTGCCTTTATAGTAATAAGTATCTTTGTTTTTCAGAAAATAAATAAACATAAGTATACTAAAGCTATTAATCAATCAAATCATATAAAAAATATCGCACATAGAGGTGCTTCTGCGTATGCACCTGAACATACAATAGCAGCATATCAATTAGGCCAACAAATGAATGGAGATTATATAGAAATTGATCTTCAAATGACAAAAGATGGACATTTAGTGGCTATGCATGATGAAACAGTAAACCGCACTACAAATGGTACGGGTCTAGTTAAGGAACATACATTAGAAGAAATAAAGAAACTTAATGCAGGTTCTTTTTTCAATGAAAAGCATCCAAGTTTAGCAAAGAAAGACTTTGAAGATGCTAAAGTCCCAACACTAGAAGAAATTATTGAAACGTTCGGGAATGGTGCAAACTATTATATTGAAACAAAATCACCAGATGAATACGCTGGTATGGAAGAGAAGCTATTAGAAATTATAAAGCACTACGAAATAAGTGATAACGTTATTATTCAATCATTTAGTGAAGAAAGTCTGCAAAAAATTCATAGTTTAGATGTTACTTTACCGCTAGTACAATTACTACCTTACAAAAAGGCAGTTCAATTAACTGAATTAGAGATAAAAAAGTATAAAACATACTGCATCGGTCTTGGGATGAACTATAAATATATTGATTCCGCTTATGTAAAGAGAATAAAGAAACACGGATTAGAAGTTCATCCATTTACTGTAGATAATGAAAAAGATATGAAAAAGTTACTTTTATGGGGCGTTGATGGGATGTTTACTAATGATCCGGATCGTTTACATTCAATATTATTGGATTTGAAAAGTCATGAATAAGAAGTGTTATTCATAAAGGAAAAATTTACACAACCTGTATATTAGGATTATCAATGCAAGAAGGCATGTAGCATATAAAAAGAAAATACCAAAAACCGCAACTGGAAGACTTAAGTTGTGGTTTTTTTATTGCTTCGATTTCAACTTACAAAGTTTGAAGCTAGAAGTGAAAACCTTTTTAGCTGAATTGGCTTCCTATGTATTTGTACTTCGTATCGTTGTAGGTATATGTACAACCCGTGAGACGAGTTTTGCATAGGATAATAGAAAAGGAGATGTTGCATATTGAAATACCACAATAGAAATGTAAGTAATCTGAATAAATTAGCGGATAATACGAAAGCTGCAGCTTTTAAGTGGTATCAGTACTGTATCGACAATGGAATTGAAGTATTAATTTATGAAACAATCCGAACGGTCGAGCAACAACGTGAATATGTTCGTAAAGGAGCATCACAAACGATGCGCTCATATCACTTAGTAGGACAGGCATTAGATTTTGTTCCAATTCAGTCGAATGGTACAGAAGATTGGAATGGCTATAATAAAGAACTGTGGGCATCAGCAATTCGTTATGCTAAACAAATTGGTTTTGAATGGGGCGGTGACTGGAAAGGATTTGTAGATAGCCCGCATTTGCAATATAACTACAAAGGATATGGAACGGATACTTTTGGAAAAGGTGCTCAAAACGTAGTGGCTCCTCCCACGTCGAATGATAGTGTAGGGATTGCTTATATTAACGGTAGTAATGTAAATTTACGAAAAGGACCTGGTACTGGATATGGCGTTATTCGTCAATTAGGGAAAGGAGAGTCCTACAAAGTATTTGGGCAATCAAATGGCTGGTTAAATCTCGGTGGCGATCAGTGGATTTTTAACGATCCATCATATATTCGTTATACGGGAGGAAATGTGCCAACACCTTCACAATCATCAAATGAGGGTATAGGTGTAGTTACTATAATCGCTGATGTATTACGTGTTCGTACCGGCCCAGGAACAAATTACGGCATTGTGAAAAACGTGTATCAAGGTGAAAAATATCAATCATTTGGATATAAAGATGGTTGGTATAATGTTGGTGGAAATCAATGGGTTTCTGGTGAATATGTTACGTTTGTAAAGTAAAAATAAGAGCCGTCCTGTTGGGCGGCATTTTATTTTAAATATTCATAGGGCGAGCACTCATGATATCATTCGTGATACATAGATTATAATTTTTCATTCTAATAATCAGAAAGTAATCAAAATGTAATTAATTTCAACTACGCTTTTTATATTTTTTTGATACACTGGCTACGAGGGGGATACCAATTAAGGTGGGTAAAAACCAAAACCATATTGGCGGAAGTAAATTTATAATGGGAATATGGATGCCGACATTTACTAAAAGTGCGGTGACTGCACCTATATAAGAACCTAACATACCTCTAATGTGGTGATGGAGCCAATTTTTCCAACGTTTTTTTCGTGCAAGGTATCCATAAATCGCAAATGAATAAGAGAAGATTGCTACATAAAATAAATATGCGATTTTATCCCAGTTTATAATGGATAATATAATGGCAGTAACGGTGATAACGACATAGGATGCGTGATATATTTCACCCCATTCCGTATGTTTACCTTTCTTCTTTTGAGCAACCATCGCTATTATCCCAGTTATTAAACATATCATTCCAAATAATATGTGGATGGTTAAAAGAATGTTGAAAATGCTCATCATAATTCCTCCCTTTTTATTTTTATAGTATTGCAGCATAGGAGAAAAGTTGAAACATATTGTTTATTCACTTTAATATATTGAAGTAAAGGTACTTCAAGAACAAGTTTAAACGGACAAATTTTTCTTGAGTTTAGTGAGACACGTATTACGTGAAATGAAGGAGAGACTTCCATGTTTACATCTATTACATATTTACAATCAGGGAATGACAAGCAACAAAAAGTATATGATGTTTTGAACAAACTAAATATTATGGAGGATTTAGCTTTATATAATCCCGTTCTTTGCGGGACAATCCCTATAAGAATTGATACTCCTCAATCTGACTTAGATATTGTAATGGAAGTATATAACTTTGATGTTTTTGAGCAGGAAATGAGATCTTTATATGTTTCTTATAGAGGGTTCAATATAAAAAAGAAAAAAATGAAAGGTACTGAATCGATAAAGGTGAATTTTGAATTCGAAGGTTTTGAATTTGAATTATTTGCTCAACCTAAGCCAGTGCGTAATCAAAATGCATATAGACATATGATAGTGGAGCACATGTTATTAATGCAGCATCCCCATATAAGGGAAGAAGTTATTCACTTAAAGGAACAAGGTTTAAAAACAGAACCTGCTTTTGCTCAAGTATTAAATATTGACGGAGATCCTTATGAAGAACTTATTTTATTAGGGCAGGAAATGAAATTGTGGTAAATAAGATACGTAAAAAAATCCTCGAAAAACAAAAGAGGATTTTTTTATGCTGTTAACTTCCGAATTAATTCACTGAGCAATTTAACCCCGTAAGTCATTTGTTCTGGAGAAGCATATCCATATGATAAACGAATGTACTGATCTGATTCTTCTTCATAAATACGTCCCGGGTTTAAAAGAATTCCTTTTGATAGTGCCTCTGAAAATAGTTTTTTCATCGGAATGTTATGTACAACCTTTAGCCATATAAAAACTCCACCACTAGGAATATCCCACGATGCAATATCTGCACAATATTTATTTAAAACTCGTATCATTATTTGTCTTCGTTCTTTCAGGTGCATTCTTACGTTTGCTACATGTTCTTCATAAAAACCTTCATTTATCCATTCAGCAGCTACTCTTTGAGATAAAGAACTCGATCCATAGTCTGTTTGCATTTTTATATCTGACAATCTATCAATAACAGGCTCTGGTCCAATTATCCATCCAATTCTAAGTCCAGGGCTAAGTGTTTTAGAGAGGCTACCAATATATAATACATGTCCATGTTTATCCATCGACTTTAAAGGAGCTGGAGGTGATTCATCAATCCATAACTCCCGGTAAATATCATCCTCGATGATAGGCAACTGCTCTTTTTCACATATTTTTAATATTTCTTTTCTTCGCTCTTTGGACATCAATATCCCCGTTGGATTTTGAAAACAAGGGATTGAGTATAAAATATTATTCTTTTGACTATATTTAATTCGTTTTAATAAGTCGTTAGGTAAAATACCGTGATGATCCATTGATATACCGGATAAATTTATATTTGCTGATTGAAAAACATGAAGTGAATATAAGTAAGAAGGTTGTTCAAGTAAAACAGTTGATTTTCTATGTAAAAGACCAATTGATATTAAATGTAATGCTTGGAGTGCACCAGACACTATTAATATAGAACCCGGTGATGCATGTATTCCAAATGATCTTACATATTTGCTTATTGCTTCACGTAACGGATAAAAACCTTTTTGTTCTTCGTATCCGAAATAATCTAATTCCTCACTGACGTTTTTTATTATAGATTGCATAGTTTCGAGCGGGAAAAGATGAGGTGCAAGTTCACCTTTACTAAGATGGATAAGCGTTTTATTTGCTTCTGCTTCATTTATTTCTCGCACCATTAACTTACTTGGTTTATGAATACCTGCCTTTACATATTCACTCCAATCAGGCGGGGGATTAGTTGCTAATAATGACCATGTATTATTTGTTACAATTGTTCCTGCTCCGATTTGTCCTTGAATTAAACCATCTGCCATAAGTTCATCTAGCGCAGTTATTACAGTACTTCGATTTACATGAAATAATTTTGCTAACTGCCGCTGACTAGGGATTTTACTTCCAATTGGCCATTCTCCGTTTTCAATTTTTTCTTTCATATAGTCTATTATCTGCCGATATTTGGGCACTTTTTTATCGTTTGTCATATAAAAAACTCCCTCGTTTATTTAAAAGATTCAAAGTGGTTGGTTTTTCCGATAAATAACTGGTTGAAGACATTGTATCAACTATTAAATATGATGAAAAGAAATAATTGGTAATTTAAAAATGGTTGGTTTATTAGGGAGGGAGAGAAAACATGCATAATAAAAAATGGGATTTACGCATTATATGTGCTCACGCTTTTACAATTCTTATATGGGGAACTGCTTTTCCAGCAATTCGTATGGGGCTTGAATCTTATACGCCGGAACACCTTACTTTACTACGCTTATTAATCGCTTCATTTATACTTTTGTTATTTTCATTTATATACAAACTACGACTACCGGATTTAAAGGATATCCCAGCATTTTTTATATTTGGTGCTTTAGGGTTTACTATTTATCACATCGCATTAAACTACGGCGAAAAAACAGTAAATGCTGGATCTGCAAGTTTAATAATTTCAGTCACTCCAATAGTGACGGCAATTCTTGCTTCTGTTTTTTTGAATGAAAAAATGAAATTAAATGGCTGGATCGGTGGTGTAATGAGTTTTGCAGGAATTGCCTTAATTTCATTTAGCCAAGGCGACGCTATTCAATTAAATAGCGGGGGGTTATTTATATTATTAGCGGCGATTTCAGAAAGTCTATTTTTCGTTTTCCAAACATCTTACTTAAAAAAATACGGCTTCTTACCATTTACCATATATAC
>NZ_JBNLYE010000231.1:0-6470 GCF_050172095.1 Bacillus sp. GMs2/2 | reverse complement strand
AGAAAAGAAATTATATTATCGGAAACTACTACAAAATTTTTCATAGTATCCCCAAAGAAGTTACCGAATGATATGAATGCAGAAAGAGAAAAGATACGGAAAAGTAATGAGAAAGGTAATCTTTATATCGTGTATGAAGTAGATGGGAAGGTAGTTGGCTTTTTAATTTTCAACCGATATGAACTAGAACGGTTACAACACGCAGGCACAATGGGAATGGGGATTAAAGAGGCGTATTGTAATCAAGGCATCGGCACGAAATTAATTGAATTTCTTATTAGTTGGGCGAAAGGGCAGAAAGGTTTAGAGAAAATTTGTTTAGGTGTAGTTTCTGTTAATGATCGGGCAATTAAAGTGTACAAACGTATGGGCTTTGTAGAAGAAGGCAGACAACGAAAGCAAATTAAATATGAAGATGGATCATATGGAGATGACGTATTGATGGGGTTTTATATTGAATAAAGGATATATGGTATTAAGAAAAGGAATGTACATAACGTAAATTTCTAAAAGCAGTATATTGCCCATGCATTAACAGACTTTTACCTATGTATAATATTAATATAGTAAAATCATAACAACCGATATTGCAGTTTCCAATAATATACTATATAATCAATTTAAGAAAACGTTTTCATGCAAAGGGGGAGAATTTCGTGTCGACTATAGAGGACGTGGCGAAATTAGCAGGGTTATCAAGGACAACGGTTTCTAGGGTGATTAATAATCATCCATATGTTTCAGATGAGAAGAAAAAAAGGGTTCAATTAGCAATGAAGCATTTAGGCTTCGTTCCTAATTCTGCGGCGAGAAGGCTTCGTAAACAAAAAACGGAAACAATTGCGGTGCTAGTTCCAAGGATTACAAATCCTTTCTTCAGTAGATTTATTGAAGCAATCGAGATTGCTGCTTCTGAACATAAATATAAACTGATTATTTGTCAAACAAGATATTTACCGGAAAAAGAGATGGAGTATTTACAATTATTATCTACGAAACAAGTAGATGGGATTATTCTATGTTCACTAGAAAATCCGTGGGAAGATGTAGAGCCATACTTACAGCACGGTCCAATCGTGTTGTGTAATGAATATATTGAGGAAGCAAATATTCCAACAGTGAAGTTTGATCATGCGCAAGGAGCATACATAGCTGCGAAGCATGTGTTAGATCAAGGATATCGTAATCTTATTTTTTGCCGTGGTAACGAAACCAAAGTCGTTAGCCAGCAGCGAAAAATGGGCTTTTTACGTGCAATAACTGAGAAGAGCCGCCAAGTAGAAGCGATTGACTTTCTTGAAAACGCTTTCTCTTGGGAAGATGGAAAACGAATATTCCATGAAGTATTAAAGGACAAAAAAAATCCTACCGCGATTTTGGCAGGAGGCGATGAGGTAGCAGCTGGAATTATCTCAGAGGCGAAACGCCATAACTGGAGCATTCCAGATGATCTCGCTGTTATCGGTTTTGATAATCAAATATTATCGCAGATTACAGAACCAGGTATTACGACAATTGAACAGCCAATCGATGAGATGGCCCGAAAAGTTGTCGACCTGATGATGGATAAAATCCATACGAAAAATTATCGAAAAAAAGAATTGTATGAGTTTGAACTGGAGCTCTTGGTGAAAGGTTCAACGATGAAGGATACGATGTTATTAGCCTAGTAGACTATGTCTGCTAGGTTTTTTTCTGTTCACAAACTACTATTCTTCGTGAACGCAGTCATCACATTTGTTATGGTATGCTTCGTGTTGCTCATCAATTTCTTTCCCGCAGTGCGCACAAGTTTTCGTCGGTAAATTTCTGAAAAACTCCATTGGTTGATCGATCATGTCAATCCCTCCATTTCCATTTCTTACTATCATTGTATTAGTACAAAAAATAAAAGTCAACAACTGTTTTATAACAAAATTGAAAATTAATGAAAAAGTTTAGGAAATGGATTATAGTTAACAATGTAGAATGTAAGTGAAACATGCATTTCTACTCGGTTTTAGAAAGGATGGATACATATGAAAATGACTGTTGTCGGCTTTTGGGGCGGTTTTCCAGAAGCGGGAGAAGCAACGTCGGGGTATTTGTTTGAACACGATGGTTTTCGTTTACTTGTAGACTGTGGTAGTGGTGTACTAGCACAGCTTCAAAAATATATAACACCATCTGATATAGATGCAGTTGTACTTTCGCACTATCATCACGATCATGTTGCAGACATTGGGGTATTGCAATATGCGAGACTAATTACGAGTGCGACAACAAGGCAACTACCGGAACTACCAATATACGGTCATACGTTTGATGAGAGTGGATTTCATTCTTTAACGCATGAACCGCATACGAAAGGAATCGCGTACAATCCAGAAGAAACACTTCAAATTGGACCGTTCTCGATCTCATTCTTAAAAACTGTTCATCCTGTTACATGCTTTGCGATGCGTATTACAGCAGGTAATGACGCTGTAGTATATAGCGCAGATTCCAGTTATATTCCTGAATTTATTCCATTCACAAAAGATGCTGATCTTTTCATTTGTGAGTGTAATATGTATGCACATCAAGAGGCTGCAAAAGCAGGTCATATGAATAGTACAGAAGTAGCAAGTATTGCGAAAGATGCGAATGTAAAAGAACTTTTATTAACGCACTTACCGCATACAGGCAATCCAGCTGATTTAGTAACAGAAGCAAAACAAATTTTCAGTGGCCATATTACGTTAGCGCATAGTGGCTACGTATGGAACTCATGAGGTGATACGATGTTATTTATTGATAATAAAGGGATTACAGATCCTAGAATAAACTTAGCGATTGAAGAATATTGTGTGAAGAATTTAGATATTAACGAAACATATTTACTGTTCTACATTAATGAACCTTCGATTATCATTGGTAAAAACCAAAACACAGTAGAAGAAATTAATGCAGATTACGTAAAAGAAAAAGGTATTCATGTCGTTCGTCGTCTATCAGGCGGAGGCGCAGTATATCATGATTTAGGAAACTTAAACTTCAGTTTTATTACGAAAGATGATGGAGACAGTTTCAGCAACTTCAAAAAATTTACAGAACCTGTAACGAAAGCGCTTAGTAAACTAGGCGTAAATGCAGAACTAAGTGGTCGTAACGACATTTTAGCTGAAGGTAGAAAAATTTCAGGTAACGCACAGTTCGCAACGAAAGGTCGTATGTTCAGCCACGGTACGTTACTATTTGACTCTGAAATCGATCACGTCGTATCAGCGTTAAAAGTAAAAATGGATAAGATTCAATCAAAAGGAATTAAGTCAATCCGTAGCCGCGTTGCGAACATTACAGAGTTCCTAAACGAAGAAATGACGACAGAAGAGTTTAGACAACTTCTTCTAGAAACAATTTTCGAAGGAGAAACAGAAATCCCAACGTATGAATTAACAGAAGAGGATTGGAAAGCAATCCATAAACTTTCTGAAGAACGTTACCAAAATTGGGATTGGAACTACGGAAAATCACCGAAGTTCAACTTACAACATTCACACCGCTTCCCAGTTGGACAAGTTGACGTTCGTCTTGAAGTGAAAAAAGGAACAGTAACAGAATGTAAAATTTACGGCGACTTCTTCGGTTCACTAGATGTTCATGATATCGAAGAGCGTCTAACAGGCGTTCAGTTCGATAAAGATGCATTCACTGCAGCTTTAGAAGGCGTAGATATCGCACGCTACTTCGGTAACATTACAACAGAAGATTTCTTACATTTATTCTTCTAAAAATGAGGGAGGCTTCCATAACGGGCAGCCTCTTTCTTTTTTGCGTAGATTGTCAGGTTTTGTCGGTAAGTCGATATAACTGAAAAATCGCTGATATAAATTGAGTTGCGCTGATATATTTGGAAAATCGCCGATATAAACCGAGTTGCGCTGATATATTTGGAAAATCGCCGATATAAATCGAGCTGCGCTGATATAACTGAAAAATCGCTCATATAATTTCATTTACCACAAAACATAAAATCACAGGACATTTGCCCCTCGTAAAGGAATATATATATTCAAAAGGAGGCGGATCGAAATGAAAAGGGTAATGTACGTTGTATTATTACTCAGCTTAGTTATCGGAATGACAGCGTGTAGCAGTGGATCGCCCTCAAGTCGTACAATTTTGTCTATCGGAAAACCAGCGGAGGATAATGTCATATATTTTACGCATACAGATAACAAACGAAAGATACATGATATACAAGACATGTTTCAAAATAAGAAGTGGAAAAGAAATGAAACATCCAGCACTGTTAATAAAACACCAGATGTCGTCTTATCAATAGATGAAGACAATATAGGGTTACCGGCATTATATGTTACAGTTTATTTTCATGAAGATGGAGCGGATGCTCTTAACTTGCACGGAGAGCATACGACGTTAAATAAAGAGGAACTTAATAAACTTAGAGAAAAGATGAATGCATATTATCCTAAAATGATTTCTGGTCTAGTTTCATAAATTACTTGCGAACAAAATTCCCTTATCTTTCCAAAGTAAACTAAGAGAAGGTGATCTGTCTATATGCAGTTAATAGAATATCACTTGCTACTTTAATTTTCTTTTAATATAATTAATTTAGAATTTTTAAATATTCTAAATTTTATAAAGGTGGGGTTTTTGTGAATCTCGTTCAATCTTTGGCTGAAACGGCAAAAAAGAAGGGGGAAAAACCGGCTTATATATTTATGGATCAGTCGGTCTCATATGACCAATTAAACAAAATGGTCACAAGGTTTTCTAGCAATTTAGCAGAAATGGGCATTGGAAAAGGGGACAATGTCGCATTAGTTGTTGGGAACTCACCACATTTTTTGGTCGGTTTATACGGAACAATGAAAGCCGGAGCAACTGTTATTCCAGTTAATCCAATTTATACAGCAGACGAAATGCATTATATTTTACAAAATGGAGATGTAAAAACAATCATCGTACTCGACGTCCTTCTACCTGTTATACAATCTCTTACAACAAGACTTCCTTCATTAGAAAACATCATCATATGCGAAACCTCATCAGATTTTAACCATACAGAAACCGAAAAAATGAAAACGTTTACTAGTTTTGTGGGGACTGGAGATACAACTTACGAAGGTCCTGAACTAGATGAAGAAGATGTAGCGGTTATTCTATACACATCGGGCACAACTGGAAAACCGAAAGGCGCTATGTTAACACATAAAAATTTATATAGTAATGCGAACGATGTGGCGTCGTATTTACAATATACGGCTGATGACCGCGTTGTTGCGGCACTGCCTATGTTCCATGTATTCTGTTTAACAGTTGCGGTAAATGCACCGATTGTGAACGGGGCAACGATTTTAATGTTACCGAAATTTAGTCCGAAAGAAGTATTCCGTATTTGTCGCACGTACGAACCAACGATCTTTGCTGGCGTACCGACGATGTACAATTATTTATATTTATTTGAAGAAGCAAGCGCAGAAGATGTGAAGACGCTTCGCCTTTGTATTTCCGGTGGTGCATCGATGCCTGTTGCTCTTCTGCAAAACTTTGAAAAACGTTTTAACGTTATTGTTTCAGAAGGATACGGTTTATCAGAAGCATCACCAGTTACTTGTTTCAATCCGCTAGATCGTCCTCGGAAACCAGGATCAATTGGCACAAATATTTGGCATGTAGAAAATAAAATTGTAAATGAACTTGGGGAAGAAGTACCTGTCGGCGCAGTCGGTGAATTAATTGTTCGCGGACCTAACGTTATGAAAGGATACTATAATGCACCAGAAGATACAGCTGCGACATTGAAAGACGGCTGGCTATATACAGGTGACTTGGCGAAAATGGATGAAGAAGGTTACTTCTATATCGTGGATCGTAAAAAAGATATCGTCTTAGTTGGCGGTTATAACGTATACCCTCGTGAAGTAGAAGAAGTATTATATACGCACGAATCAGTAGCGGAAGTTGTCGTAATCGGTGTTCCTGATGAAAACTTAGGAGAAGCTGTGCGAGCGTACGTCGTTTTGAAGCAAGCAAACGTAACAGAAGAAGAACTAATGCATTACTGTACGTTACATTTAGCGAAATATAAAGTGCCGAAAAGCATTGAGTTTTTAATAGAATTACCGAAGAATACGACGGGTAAGTTGTTAAGAAGAGCATTGAGAGAGAAAGCGATGCAAGTGTAATGAAGAAAAGGTCTCCTAAAAGATATTTTAGGAGACCTTTTCTTTGTTTATCGTAATAACTTTTTCTCATATGAAATGTAGTCGGAAGTTTGTATATATAATAGCGGAGCGTGTTCAACTATTTGATACGAGTAGTAATGAAGATATTTCTCTTACTTTCTTAAACGCAGTTATTACAATCAGAAGGCCCATATTTACGCTATTCTAATGAGGCTCAATGTATTAGCTTCATTAGAATACTAGAACAAAAGTGAATGTAAAAGTTTAGTTGGATCATGTTTATATTCTGTCGGT
>NZ_JBNLYE010000230.1:0-6473 GCF_050172095.1 Bacillus sp. GMs2/2 | reverse complement strand
CATCAACAATAGAAATAATTTCCTTTTTATATCCATCGCTAAATTATTCCAATTTTTATTATACATTTCTTTATAATTCTTTGATAAATGTGAAGTAACATCTCCTATTTTATCTAAACAAAGGTTCTCCCACTTTAATTGATTAATACTTTTACTAGCCAATTTTAAAGTTGGTACTATCTCAAAATCAACCTCTAATTTTCTAGTGTGTGATAAAAAATCAATTCTACATAAAGACTGCACGACTTCATTTTCTAATCTCACTTTACTTCCTCCATCAAGGTTTTGGTTTTGGTAAATTAATTCTCCCCGGTATTCTAGGCACGAAATCATCAGCAAAAAGACCAGCATTTATTTGTTGCTTGATCGCTTCTGAAACTGCTTTGTTTACTTGTGCTTCTGATAACCCTACATTAATTAAAGAATCTCTCAATGCATTGTTATAGTCTGTTAAATTAGGCTTAAGCCCTGCTAGATCTCCATTTTTCCTGTAAATATTCCAAAAATCTTCTAAACTTTTATGAGCATTGTAATGGGGGCTATCTATATCTTTAAATATATTTCCTTCCAATTTTACAGAAAGTCCGTCATTTCTTGGAATATAGTCTCTAAAAGCAGCATCTTGATTCAAATGATGTGCTTGACCTGAAATTTCTTTATTTTTCCTCAGATTTTTGTATGAATCAATTAAGATATCATCGAATTCATTAGCCCCACTGGCTCCCTTACCAATATTACCAGTACCCTTAACCCCACCACTCTCCAGATTCGAGATCCTACTCTGAATACTCGCCTTTGAGGCATCATGGGCTTCTTGGAATTTCTCGCTATAGTTCGTTCCAGATCTAACGACACTTCCATCTGGCAGTATTTCTACACCTTTAACGAATGGGGTTACGGAGTCCACACCTTTTGCTAATGTATTTTCAATTATATAATATTCACAACTTAATCCATCCAACAAGCCTTAAAAATAATCTATATTGGTTTTCACTTATTTATCATTGTCTAATATCTATAAGAAAAAAGCACTCGCTACCAATCATAGGTTTTCGAGTGCTTCAATGTATATACTTCCCGTCATATTTAAATCATTTTTAAGATTTGTTCCTTAACGTTTTCGTCAAACTTGGCTCCTTCTACCTTTACTCCTGTCCAAACTACATTGTCAAGTTTAGCACCGGTAAAATTCGCGTTAGTAAAATCACCATTTAAAAGGGTCGCTCCCGTTAAATCTGCGTCAGTAAAATCTGCATTTCTAGCGTTTACTTCTGATAAATTAGCATCTTCTAAATATGCTTTTTCAAAGTTACCTTCTGTAAGATTCGTGTTGCTGAAATTTGTTCCCGTACAGTCAGCCTGTTTTGCATCTATTTTATATAAATTTGCTCGTCGAAAAGTAGCATGATTTAATATCGTTCCAACTAATTCTCCATATGAAAAATCAACTTCATCAAAACATGTTTCAAAACAACTACTTATATTTACCTTAGCATATTTCATATTGGCTTTAGAGAAATTAGCTTCACCAAATCTACAATCTGCAATATGTATTTCCTCTAAATTACAGCTCCTGAAATCAGCAAACTCAAAATCACAATCAAAAAAAGATGCTCTCATTAGTGAAGAAGCTCTTAAAAGGACTTGTTTTGCCATGATACCCTCTGCCATCACCTCTGACAAATCTGAAAAAGTAAGATCTAAATTGCTCATATCTAGCCCATCTATAATTTCATCATTGTATTGAGATCTATTTAATATTTCCATGACTCTTATTCTATCATTATTTTTCTCATCCATGATTACAAATTCCTTTCATTTAACTTTCCAGATACTCCTTCCAAGCAACATTTGGAGAATAAGTTACAACCATTCGACTTTCATGAAAACTTGGCATGGCCATTACTTGAGCTGGTTCTAAGTATTTCATTACATGTAACCAACTATCAAGTAACATATCTATATTGGCTTCTAATGGATTTTGTAAAAGGTCTATACAAATCCCACCCCAATCCAGCTCTGATACGACAGCTGGGCTATTTAGTAATAATTCCTTATCAAACATGTCTAAAATATGACCACTCAAATATGTTCTAGTGCCTATCCCCAAAGGACCGTTAGGAAGAAACCTTACCGGTATAGGTAAGGCAGACATATTCATCCACATATGTAACCGTTCACGTTCCGTATTCCATGGATAAGACGCTTTCCAAAAAATTTGCGACACCCCAAAACGTGGTTTTACAATTTCTGCGATTTGATCGGATAACTCAAAAAAAGCAGACCATAAACTTTTAGGTATTGATTTATGAAACTCAAACTCAAGATATGACCTATGACTCCAGTTAACTTTAAAGCTTCCTCTATAGTGCACTGCTTTATCACGATACAAGTGTACTTCTGATACTTTACGTTCCAAAATCACCTTTTCAAGAATTTCCTCACGATTATATTCTACCCGTACGGTTTCACTGTTACCCCAATGAGTAGGAGCAAATTTTTCATTCGAATCAAACACGCTCAAAAGACGACCTAGTATCTCTTCCTGATTAATCGATACTGTAGGATACATTGCAATTGTAAAATAATTAGGTTTCATTTAAATCCCCCTTAATACTAAAAAGTAAAGTTACATACTTATCTATATTTTTATCCATATACCTCCACCAGGGATATCTGGGTGCGCTTCCCACTTATGTGTCACTTTACCACTATTTGGATCAGTATAGAAAATGTCACTCTCTTTCGCTAAAGGCCCACTTGGTCTTGGATGAGGAGGAATCCCATTCGAATCAGGTTTATCACTTGATATTGTCACAATATGACTTCCACTTTTATCTTCGAGCATCTCTCTTTCAGCTCGCATTTGACTGTCATTATGAATAACGTGTTCTTTGTCACTTATTTTGTGTTTGTGATCATGAACTAAATCGATTTCATCCTTAGCATTACGACCTATACTATCTGGACGCGTAAGATGCCCTTCACTGGATGTATACGTAACAACCTTGCCAGAGTTATTGTCCTCTAATGTACGATTTAGGTGTTCTCCCAAAGCTTTTCTCCCTTTTATTTCTTCTTCTCTTCCTCGCTCTTGACTTTTCCTTAAATTTTCACGCTTAACATCCCACTCTTTACGTTCTAAAGGCTCTTTTGTTTCTTCACAATGACGATTATACCTAATGTTATCTGCTTCCTTATAATCCCCTCGCGCTTTGGCTTCATCTATTTTCATTCGATAGTATTTTTCTCTTTCCGGAGTTAACTTAATTTTGTTTGGGTTTGCCTTACTACTATCCCCCGTACCCTTAACCCCACCACTCTCCAAATTCGAGATCCTACTCTGAATACTCGCCTTTGAGGCATCATGGGCTTCTTGGAATTTCCCGCTATAGTTCGTTCCAGATCTAACAACACTTCCATCTGGCATGATTTCTACACCTTTAGCGAATGGGGTTACGGAGTCCACCCCTTTTGCTACTAGACCTTTAATGAAGTAGTCCGCATCATTAATCTTATCTACGGTTTTCCAGCCTTGTATTTTTAAATTTTTTAATAGATTATTTTCCTTAAGCGA
The DNA here is from genome assembly GCF_050172095.1 of Bacillus sp. GMs2/2. Taxonomy (NCBI): domain Bacteria; kingdom Bacillati; phylum Bacillota; class Bacilli; order Caryophanales; family Bacillaceae; genus Bacillus; species Bacillus sp. GMs2/2. The sequence continues at coordinate 2,896 of NZ_JBNLYE010000230.1, read as the reverse complement.
TTGTACCACATTTCCACCCAAATTTGGATTAAAACCAGGCATTCCTTCTTTGAATTTTAATAATTTCGCTAAATCAGCTAATTCACTCGTGCCTTTAAATGCTTTTACTCCTTTTCCTACTGCTCCAACAACTGGGATTGCATCTATTCCACCAAAGATGATTCTTTCTGTCCGCTCTTCTTGGCTCAATTTCCGGTGTGTTCCCCAGTCTTCTCCGTCGATACCGCTTTTTATTTGTACACCTCCGTATACTACTGCGGCAGCGGCCCCGAGTGGTGGACAAAGGATTGTTGTGATGATGATTCCTACGCCTATTCCTATGTCTCGCACCATTTCTAGTTTTTTCTGTTCATCTTCTATCGATTTGTATTCAAATCCTCGTGTGGATGGGACTACTTTCTTGTATTCTTCATAATTTAATTTTGCATCCGGATTTTGTTTTTTTAGTTCTTTGTATTCCTCTCTCAGTACGTTATCAAATGCAGGTGAATCTTTAAAAATATCTTCTACTGTTATTTTATCTTTCTTCTTCTGTATTGTTTGTGGTACACTTCCGTAGCCCGCATGCGCACCTGGTAATACTGTCGTTGTTGTAGAGCCAATTCGGTTATTTGTTTCAAAACTGAGAATAGATGTATCTCTCATTTTTTGAGCGAATTTATCCATTTCTACTAAAAAAGGTTTATCTATATGTTCAGACACCAATCGCCCTGCTTCTCCGCAATATTTTTGTAATGTCGTATAACTATCAAGTAATTCCCCAATTTTTTGCGATTGATCTTTAGGATTAAAATGTATACTACCATCCGAGTCTAAATCTCGTATTCTTCCATCAATTCTTTTTAATGATTCATTTGCTTCCCGTAATTTCATGAGTGCATCTTTTGTAATTCGATTCATACCATCCCCCATGTTTTGCCATGGTTCAGGTCTATATTTCACATCCATCTCGTTTTCATCCCCCCAGCCGTATGGTGATTTCTACAACTTACTTAATATTTCACGTAATTGTTCGTCCTTTTCAAGCATTTCTACACATACATTCCCTACAACTGTCGCTGACCTAGAATAGTGTTCAGCCAATTCTAGTGTTTTGTGTAATATATCAGGATATTTTTCAATTACTCTCATCGCTTCACCTTTTTGATAAAAATCACAGCTTAATAAACTCTCAATATTCGTTCCAATGACGTCTACATGGATTTTATATATATTTTCTAACTTCATTACTATATCAAGTAGTTCTTGAAAATTAACTAATACTTCTTCTCCACCACCAGAACCACTATCTCCCATTGATACTTGCATTATTGAATACCTCCTAACGAGAATTGTCTCGGGTCAATTAACTTTTTATATGGCATTTTTAACACGTCATACAATTTCTTATTAACCGCATAGAGGCTCACCCAGTCATATCGATTACGATCTACATCTATTTGAACGAAATCTTCTCCTTCAGTGAAATATAAGAAACATTCCCATTTTCCTCCTCTATTACTTCGAGGCCTCGTATACGTTTCTATCGCTATAACGTCTTTATTTGATAAATCTTTTTCCTCAAATGTTTGTTGTTCTTCTTCTGTCATTCTCTTTGAGAAAAATGTATCTTCTATTTCCCTCGGTTCTCTCAATAAGAAAGGAATGCGTGTTAATAATGAAAAATATACGTCCGGTTTTGGTATGTAGTCGATCTCGTATTTTTTATTTGGTTCTATTTCCGTTAATACAGCCACTCGGTCTTTATCCTCTTTTAAAAAGCCAATTAATACATTATTCATTCTCGTGTATTCATGACAATTTTCATATTCCTTTAATAGTTCAATTATTTGAAAAGCTGCAGGGGTAATTCCATTTTCACTTGTAAGTAGGCCTTTTTCTTTTAAACTCGTAGTTGCTTTCGTGACACATTCTGCATCAAGTAAAATAATTGCGTCACGGTTTGGCAATCCAAATATATCCGTAACTCCAGCTGCACCTGCGAGAACATATAATTCAGCAGGTGCAAAACTCATTTCTTTCCCCATTCTTTTATCCCTCGTTTCTCCATCACAGTTGTTTTATCGCTCTTACTTCCGATCTATCTCCGTACGTTTGGATGCTTTTATCTAACTCTTTCAAAGCTTTCGTATGCCCCTCAAATGCCTCTACCATTTCTGAATTATATTGAATGATTAAATCAAGATAACTTAAAAATGCATCTCTCGTTTTTCCATTCCATTTCGCACCTGTGACATATGCTTTTAAGTCTTTCGCTTGGTTTAAAGAATCCTTCATACCATTTTCAATGTTTTGTGCGTAAGAAATGGCACTTGCAGTGTTACTTCCTATAATTTCAACCTCTTTACCACTCATGTTAGTTCCCCCACATTCTTTGTATGCTTAATGGATAAGATTTTCAAGTTCCTTTTTCTTTTCTTCAAAAGCCTTGGTCGCTGCGGCATATGCTGACGCTTTCTCCGATTCTGCTTTCGCTTTATATTCCAAATACTTTGCATAAGCTGTACTTTTTGCAGATCCAATATCGCTTAATGCACTTTTAAAATAGGATAATACTGTATTTAAGTCTTCATCCTTTTCATGACGTTTTTGCTCAAATTCAACTGCCGGAATTTTATTAGCTTCTAAGCCATTACTTTTACTCTCATAATCTCTCTTCGCTGATTCAACCTCTTGAATGAATTGCTTTAACTCTCTTTCTTTATCTTTTAAATAATCATGTAAATCATCATACCGATCTCGTTTCCTCGCACTTTCTGTAAAACCAGACGCATTTAAAAAAGCATTGTACAATTCATCTAACATCTTTCTCCCCCTTTAGCACAATAACTATGTAGTTAAATTCGTATATTTAAACATGAATATTCATTACATTAAGAATTAACAAATAATTATT
>NZ_JBNLYE010000229.1:0-6489 GCF_050172095.1 Bacillus sp. GMs2/2 | reverse complement strand
ATAATGAAAAAGGTAACAATGATAAATATCATTGTTACCTTTTTATATTGTAATAGTCCATAAGCCTCAAACGAAATTCTTTTAAAGTTGGATATGCCTCTAAATTAAACAACATCCCTTGGATAACTGGAATTCTTGTATTTCGCATCCTCATTTCTGCCTCCAAAACATCTAATGTAACAAGCAATTCCTCATCTTCTAATTGATCCGCTAATGTACGTTTAAACACAATAATTTCTTTTAAAAAATGTTCCTTAATCTGTTCCTTAATAAGCTCTGATTTACAAAGGAATTCTCCAAGCTTTTCTTCATGTAAAATAGGTTCTTCCGAAGATTCTACCAAACCATCTACTAAATGATCTACTCTTTTTAAAATAAAAGCAGCGACATACGATAAATCAATTTCTGGTGCTTGTAAAATAATTAATTCTAAATAACCACGGCATATGCCTTCTACTATAATTACTAAATCCAATAAATATGGCATAACCTTTTCACCATAAATGGACAATAAACTATTCCGATAAAATGCATGAGACTCTAACTTCATCCGCATCATAAATTCTTCTACTTCTTTATTAAACGGAATTGCATTTTCTCTCGCATGCATAATAATAAATTCTTTATGCTTTTGTATATCATTAAACTGACAATGTAATTGTTTTGCAAATTTTTCACGTGGTAATAAAGACTCTTGTTCAATATCCAGCATTTTCTTTTGGATTTTGTCATAATAATATCGAAGTGTCGCTAATAAAAGCTCATCTTTCGATTTAAAATATAAGTAAAAAGCTCCCTTAGATATACCACTAGCTGTCACAATTTCCTGCACTGATGTCGCATTTACACCCTTAGTAGCAAATAACTTCATAGCCGATTCTATAATCAAACGCTCTTTTTCTTTCATATCTTCTCTCCTAAATTTAATCTCGCATCTTATTATAAATGTATTATACCATCTCTTTTTATTGACGATTGACCGAACGGTCAGTTATATTATGTATTAGACTGACCAGTTGGTCAATATAATAAAAAGGGAGCGCAAACATGAACAAAATCATCAATTTCTCGTTAAAAAATAAGTTCGCAGTTTGGCTACTAACCATTATTGTTACTATTGCCGGGATCTACTCTGGACTCAATATGAAGCTGGAAACAATTCCTGATATTACAACACCGATTGTGACAGTAACTACGGTCTATCCTGGTGCTACACCAGAAGAAGTAGCTGATAAAGTTTCAAAGCCGATGGAAGAACAACTACAAAATTTAAGTGGTGTTAACGTTGTGAGCTCATCATCTTTTCAAAACGCATCTTCTATTCAAGTAGAATACGATTTTGATAAAAATATGGAAAAAGCAGAAACAGAAATTAAAGAAGCTCTCACAAATGTAAAGCTCCCAGAAGGTGTTAAAGATCCTAAAGTTTCACGAGTAAACTTCAATGCCTTTCCTGTTATTTCGTTAAGCGTAGCAAGCAAGAATGAATCTTTAGCTACCTTAACTGAAAATGTAGAAAAGAATGTTGTACCAGGATTAAAAGGACTTGATGGTGTTGCATCTGTCCAAATTGCCGGCCAACAAGTAGATGAAGTACAGCTTGTCTTCAAGAAAGATAAAATGAAAGAACTAGGACTAAGTGAAGATACTGTAAAAAATGTTATTAAGGGATCGGATGTATCTTTACCACTTGGCTTATACACATTTAAAGACACGGAAAAATCAGTTGTTGTAGATGGCAATATTACAACGATTAAAGCATTAAAAGATCTTAAAATCCCAGCTATACCTTCCTCACCTAACGGTCAAGGTAGTCAAAATGCTGGCGCTGGTGCACAAACGCCGCAAATGAATCCAGCTGCTATGAACGGGATTCCAACAGTTACATTAGAAGAAATTGCTGACATTAAAGAAGTTGGGAAAGCAGAATCTATTTCTCGAACAAATGGAAAAGAAGCAATTGGAATTCAAATTGTGAAGGCCTCTGATGCAAATACAGTTGATGTTGTAAATGCAGTAAAAGATAAAGTAAAAGATCTTGAGAAAAAATATAAAGATTTAGAGATCATTTTAACATTCGACCAAGGTGCACCTATTGAAAAATCAGTTGAAACAATGCTAAGCAAAGCAATTTTCGGTGCTATCTTTGCGATCGTTATTATCATGCTGTTCCTACGAAATATTCGAACAACGTTAATCTCTGTCGTTTCAATACCACTTTCTTTATTAATTGCTGTTTTAGTCATAAAGCAAATGGATATTACGCTTAACATTATGACACTTGGAGCAATGACCGTTGCTATAGGCCGCGTTGTCGATGACTCAATTGTTGTTATTGAAAATATTTACCGACGTATGTCGTTATCAGAAGAGAAATTGCGCGGAAAAGATTTAATTCGTGAAGCTACGAAAGAAATGTTTATCCCAATTATGTCTTCTACCATCGTAACAATTGCTGTATTTTTACCACTTGGACTAGTAAAAGGTATGATTGGTGAAATGTTCTTACCATTTGCCTTAACTATCGTCTTCGCTTTATTAGCATCATTACTAGTAGCAGTTACAATCGTACCGATGCTAGCTCATTCCTTATTTAAGAAAGAGAGCATGAGGGAAAAAGAAGTACATCATGAAGAAAAACCAAGTAAATTAGCAAATGGGTATAAACGCATACTTGCATGGGCTTTAAATCACAAAATTATTACATCAAGTATCGCTGTCCTTCTATTAGTTGGTAGTCTTGCACTTGTACCAGTTATCGGTGTAAGTTTCTTACCTTCTGAAGAAGAAAAAATGATTATCGCAACATACAACCCTGAACCAGGTCAAACGTTAGAAGACGTTGAAAAAATTGCAACAAAAGCTGAGAAGCACTTCCAAAATAATAAAGACGTCAAAACAATTCAATTCTCATTAGGTGGCGAAAACCCAATGAGTCCTGGTCAATCAAACCAAGCAATGTTCTTCGTGCAATATGATAACGACACGAAAAACTTTGAAAAAGAGAAAGAACAAGTCATTAAAGATTTACAGAAGATGTCTGGCAAAGGCGAATGGAAAAACCAAGACTTCGGAGCAAGTGGCGGTAGTAACGAAATTAAACTATACGTTTACGGAGATAGCTCAGAAGACATTAAGCCTGTTGTAAAAGATATTCAAAATATCATGAAGAAAAATAAAGACTTAAAAGATATAGATTCTAGTATTGCAAAAACGTATGCAGAGTACACTTTAGTCGCAGATCAAGAAAAGCTGAGTAAAATGGGCTTAACGGCTGCTCAAATTGGAATGGGACTTTCTAATCAACATGATCGCCCTGTTCTGACAACAATTAAAAAAGACGGTAAAGATATCAATGTATATGTAGAAGCTGAAAAACAAAATTATGAAACAATCGATGACTTAACAAATCGTAAAATTACAACACCACTTGGTAATGAAGTGGCTGTGAAAGATGTTATGACTGTAAAAGAAGGTGAAACTTCGAATACAGTGAAACACCGCGATGGCCGTGTTTATGCAGAAGTAAGTGCAAAACTAACATCTGATGACGTTTCAAAAGCATCTGCCGCTGTTCAAAAAGAAGTAGATAAAATGGATCTTCCTTCTGGCGTAGATGTTTCTATGGGCGGCGTTACAAAAGATATTGAAGAATCATTTAAGCAACTTGGCTTAGCGATGTTAGCTGCGATTGCCATTGTATACTTCGTTCTTGTCGTTACATTTGGCGGTGCCCTTGCACCATTCGCAATTTTATTCTCGCTACCATTTACAATTATCGGAGCTCTTGTTGCCTTATTAATCTCCGGTGAAACATTAAGTGTGTCTGCAATGATTGGTGCGCTTATGTTAATCGGTATCGTTGTAACAAACGCAATCGTGCTTATCGACCGCGTTATTCATAAAGAAAATGAAGGACTATCAACACGTGAAGCTTTATTAGAAGCTGGTGCAACACGCCTTCGTCCAATTTTAATGACTGCAATTGCAACAATCGGTGCTCTTATCCCGCTTGCATTAGGATTTGAAGGTAGTGGCTTAATTTCTAAAGGACTTGGTGTAACGGTAATTGGTGGATTAACAAGTTCAACGTTATTAACACTTCTTATTGTTCCAATCGTTTATGAAGTATTAAGCAAATTTAAAAAGAAAAAAACAAAATAACAAAAAATAACCTCGCTAACTGCGAGGTTATTTTTTATTTCCAAACAAGATTAGGAAATCACCATAGCCTTCTTTCTCTAATTCCTCTTTTGGAATAAATCGAAGAGCTGCGGAATTAATACAGTAACGAAGGCCATTTGGTCCTGGACCGTCTGGAAATACGTGCCCAAGATGTGAGTCTCCTTCTTTACTTCTCACTTCTGTACGTGTCATATTATGACTCACATCCATCTTTTCTTTCACACTTGCTGACATAACTGGTTTTGTAAAACTAGGCCATCCACATCCACTATCAAATTTGTCTAGAGAAGTAAATAGCGGCTCACCTGAAACGATGTCTACATAAAGACCTTCCTCTTTATGGTTCCAATACTCATTTCGAAATGGTGGTTCTGTACCATTTTCCTGCGTTACATAAAACTGCATCTCATTGAGTTTTTCTTTTAAATGAGCATTATCCTTTGGCCAATGTTGCTTAATAAAAGCATCTCGTCCTGAGCCTTTACGATATAACTCATAGCGGAATGTGTTTTTCTTATGATATCCTTGGTGATATTCTTCAGCTGGATAAAATGTAGCTGCTGGTAGTATTTTTGTCGCAATTGGTTTTGAAAAGCGCCCACTCTGCTCAAGTTCTTCTTTTGAGGCTTCTGCTTTTTTATGTTGTTCTTCATTATGATAAAAAATCACTGTTTCATAAGACTGTCCGCGGTCGTGGAATTGTCCTCCAATATCGGTCGGATCAATTTGTCTCCAATATATATTTAACAATTCCTCATACGACATTTTATTTGCATCAAATGTAATTTGTACCGCTTCATAATGTCCTGTTGTTTCTGAGCACACTTCTTTATACGTTGGGTCCTCTTTATGACCGCCTGTATAACCTGAAATAACCTGTATAATGCCCTCCATCTCTTCAAATGGAGAAACCATACACCAGAAACACCCTCCAGCAAATGTAGCTAACTCTACCTTTTCATTTACAGCCATTCTTTCACCCCTATTCTATGTTCTTCTTACAGTATGGCATAAGGAACATCATGTTATAAAAGAAAAAGCATCGAACATCGATGCTTTTTCTTACTTCACTTTATTTTTTCCAACATCCTTCTCCATTTCATCACTTGTCACGTCTAAAACATCTAGTAAGAAAATGAAGATTGGAATACCGATAATCAGTCCCCATACACCTAAGAAGTGCTCTGAGAAAATTAATACCATAAAAGTATAGAAAATCGGTAAATTTGTTTTTTGCGACATAAACTTCGGATTTAATACGTAACTTTCAAGCGCATGAATCACTGTTACGATAACTAAAATATAAACAACGTACATAATACCGCCAATATTGTAAGCAATCATACAAAGTGGGAATAACGAAATGATAACCCCCGCTACTGGAATTAATCCAAGCAAGAAAATCATTAATGCTAAACCTAATAATTGCGGGAATCCTAATATCCATAATGCGATAACTGAAAGAACACAGTTAACAACAGCAATTAAAAATTGTGCTTCGATTACCTTTCCAAATGAACGTGCAAATTTCTTTCCGAAGTACTCAATTTCAGTATAGAAAATTGCAAGCCTGCTTTCTTTAAACTTTGCAGTAAAACCAACAATACGAGATTTTTCTAATAAGAAAAACAAACTCAAAATTAAAGAAAGTAAAACCTGAAGGCCAAATTTACCAACATTCGTAATCGATTTATACAAAATGTCTACGCCTTGTCCTACATATTTAGAAAGTTCCATATGATTGACAGCATTAACTGCATACTTAATTAGTTCACTATCTGGTGGGTTTCTTAAAAATACATTGAATTGGTAAATCAGTTGTGAAATTTGTATCGTCAATACTGGTAAATATTTAAATAGCGTAATAGCAATTCCACCAATTAACATTACATATAGAAATGCTATAATAATTTTTCGATTAATAGGCATGAAATGACCTAATTTGCGGGAAATAAACTTTTGGAATCGATCCATTAAATACGTGAGAATAAACGTAATTAATATTAAATTCAACATACTTTGCAGCCCGTATAACACGAGAGCAAGTATTACTAATACGAGTAACCTCTGAAATCCTTTACTTTGAAACAGGTTTTTTATTTGCATAATCGACGAATACTCTCTCCTGTCCTATAAACTAAAACGTTACTAAGTAGATTTCTCTCTCTTTTCTACTTTTAATTATTCATTCATATTAAGATTTTTATAAACTCATTATATGCCTACCTTAACAGGTATACAGTAGCTTACTTCTTATTTTACAATACAATGACCTAATTCAAAACGTATTCTACATAGTATTAA
>NZ_JBNLYE010000228.1:0-6521 GCF_050172095.1 Bacillus sp. GMs2/2 | reverse complement strand
TATATTTCATATTAATATTTTTATGTAGATTTAAAACGGGAAAGAGAGTGGAAAGTATGGGCCGTAAATGGAACAATATTAAAGACAAAAAAGCATCAAAAGATGCAAATACAAGCCGTATATACGCGAAATTTGGGCGTGAAATTTATGTGGCAGCAAAACAAGGCGAGCCAGATCCAGAATCAAACCAAGCGCTAAGAGTTGTATTAGAGCGTGCGAAAACATACAATGTTCCAAGAACAATTATTGATCGTGCAGTTGAAAAAGCAAAAGGCGGTTCAGAAGAAAATTATGACGAGCTTCGTTATGAAGGATTCGGACCAAATGGAGCTATGGTTATTGTAGATACACTTACAAATAACGTAAACCGTACTGCAGCAGATGTACGAGCTGCATTTAGCAAAAATAGTGGTAATATGGGTGTGAACGGTTCTGTAGCTTACATGTTTGATGCGACAGCTGTTATCGGTCTTGAAGGTAAAACATCAGATGAAGTTCTTGAAATTTTAATGGAAGCAGATGTAGATGCACGTGACATTCTAGAAGAAGAAGATTCTGTTATCGTGTATGCTGAACCAGATCAATTCCATGCAGTACAATCTGCACTTAAAGGTGCTGGCGTTGAGGAGTTTACAGTTGCAGAATTAACAATGCTTGCACAAAGTGATGTAACACTTCCTGAAGATGCTCAAGCACAATTTGAGAAAATGGTTGATGCATTAGAAGATTTGGAAGATGTTCAACAAGTTTATCACAACGTAGACTTAGGAGAGTAATACGATAGATGACCCTTTTCGCTTAGCGGATAGGGTCTTTTTTTATGAAGTTAATTAAGGTGATGAAGTATTAAAGGTATTTTGTTGTAGGTAGTGAATATGATTATAGGGATATATAAAATATTCATTATCTCTAGGAGGCTTAATATGGAACATAAGACACCAAAGCATATAGTTGCTGTAGCAGGTTATTTAAAAAATGAAAAAAATGAAAAAAATGAAGTGTTATTAACAAAAGTGCACTGGCGAGCTGATACGTGGGAGTTGCCAGGAGGACAGGTAGAAGAAGGCGAAGCGCTCGATCAAGCTGTCTGTAGGGAAATAAAAGAGGAAACAGGGTTAACGGTGAAGCCTATCGGAATTACAGGGGTTTATTATAATACCTCTATGCATATTCTAGCTGTTGTTTTTAAAGTAGCATATATAAGTGGTGAAATAAAAACTCAACCTGAAGAGATACAAGAGGCTAAATTTGTTGATTTAAATGAAGAGAACATAGATGAGTATATAACGCGTCCTCATATGAAATCCAGAACGCTTGATGCAATGAGAGCAACACATTTTATTCCGTATGAAACGTGGGAAGTACAGCCGTATAATTTAATAGGAAGATTGTAAAGAAAAGAGTAGCCGATTTGAGATACATTCGAATCACTACTCTTTTTTGTATACTGTTTAAGAAAAAGGTCAAAATAATAATAGCACTAGTATTGATTTGTAGAACGTTTGTTCTGTATAATAAATCTATATGTTATATACATTTAGATTACTAGATAGTCAAAAGTATATATATTTGTAGATGATATAATTAAAGTGTAAAGTGAAAATATAATAGTCTTAAGGGTTTCTCTTTTATTGGTTATTCGTGCTTTAACATAACCTATATTCAATATTTCAGATGAATAGTAGATAAAAAAATACTGTGATACAATACTTTTTTATCCCACTATTTGCTGGACAGTAAGCCTGATTGATGAGGGCTCATTAAAGTTCCACTTTATACCTTACAATGATGTAAGGTACGTGTAAGAGAAATCGATGGGATATTTTTTTACAACAATGTATTCTTAAAGTAAGAGTTATATGCTGTGTGGAAAAGAGGTGTTCAAGATGAAAGAACGAGTATTATCTAGGGTGAACTATCATCAAAAAGTTGCATTAAATCCAATGACTAAACTTTTTTATAAAGCCATTATATTATTATTATTGTTAAGTTGTACGTTATTATTCATTGGAAATGTAATGATTGAGAAAAGTGATATTAGTAAATTACATGTACCGGCTAAGTTAGAGGTGCCAGAATCATTAACACATGCATTTATTGCGACAGAAGATAAAAGATTTTATCATCATAACGGTTTAGATTATATAGCAATTATTAGAGCCTCAGTTGAGAATATAAAGGCTGGTGGTGTCGTGCAAGGAGGAAGCACGATTACACAACAGCTATCTAAAAATGCCTTTTTAACAAATGAACGTACATTTTCTCGTAAGTGGAAAGAGATTTTTTATACGAAAAAAATTGAACGCACATTTACGAAGGATGAAATTTTAAAATTATATGTAAGTAATATTTATTATGGAGAAGGAGCGTGGGGAATTGAAAAAGCAGCAAACCTTTACTTCGGTAAAAAGGTGAACCAATTAACGTTGGCTGAAAGTGCAATGATGGCTGCTGTAGTAAAAGCACCTGCTTATTACTCACCTGCCCAAAACTATGATAAAGCAGTAGAGAGACGAAATGTCGTTTTGAGACTAATGGAGAAAGAAGGCTATATAAGCCATGATGAGTATGTTCAAGCAGTTAGTGAGAAATTAGTAATTCGTCATGATATAAAAATAGAGCAGTCGATGTTAAATAGCGCGCGTAAAAAAGCAGTAAGTTAAGAGAAGTTCCTACAGAGGAGCTTCTTTTTTTGAATAAATTGTGACAAATTGTGACACAATATCGTCACAATTATTGTGTTTTTGTAATTTATGTGAGCGTGTTCATTGCGTGACGTATATAAGTGTTGATATTATGTGTATTGTGTACAATGCTGTATACAGAATATGAATTTAAAGAGGAATGTATATGAAATCAAATAAACTCATGGCTCTTGGTATAGTTTTTTCTATCGCAGTATTGATTGTAATTGGAACAATTGCGTATAGCATCATAAATGACAAAAAAGATAAAGGGAATGAGATGTTTGCTTATTCTACGCAACAATCTTTAGGGAAAGATGATGCTCCAGTTAAGGTAGTTGAATTTGGAGACTTTAAATGTCCTGCTTGTCGTACTTGGGATGTAACAGTATTACCTCGATTAAAAGAAGAGTATATTGATAAAGGCAAAGTGCAGTTATATTTTATTAACTTCCCATTTATCGGAAAAGACTCGGATTTAGGTGCAGCAGCTGGTGAAGCAATTTATAAACAAGATAAAGATTCATTCTGGATCTTCTATGATGAGATTTATCAAAATCAAAAGAAAGATACGGAAGAATGGATTACAGAAGATTTGCTTCTTAGCATTGTGAAAGAGAAACTTCCAAAAGTTGATGTAGAGCAATTTAAGAAAGATTTACACAGTAAAGACATTAAAGAAAAAGTACGTAAAGATTCAGATCGTGCTCAAAAATTAAAAGTTCAAGGTGCTCCTTCTGTATATGTAAACGGAAATCTTGCAAACCCTGATTTCGATAGTATGAAGAAGGCAATTGATAAAGAATTGAAAAAGTGATGAGGTCTCTCATCACTTTTTCGACTTTTTTCGATAAAATTCTTGCCTCTACTTTTTTTACATGCTATACTACTTTACATAAGTTATTCTAATATCTTATATGTAATTCATATTTGCGGGTGTAGTTTAGTGGTAAAACAAGAGCCTTCCAAGCTCTGGTCGAGAGTTCGATTCTCTTCACCCGCTCCAAATTTTATTAAATGTTTTTCTATAAATTGTGATCAACGCAGTGTTTCGTTTCCGAGATAAACGAGGCATTGCGTTTTTTAATGTTTGAAAAACCTAATTACATGCGAAAATAGAAGTAAATAATAGTATTCCAAAAGTGAATTACTAACCAATAGAGTCGTTACATAAGGGATGGATTCATCTGAGGAGGCGATTAAGAGTGGATTTTGAACAATTAAAGCAAGATGTAATTGCGTATAGTAAAACAATTGGCATAGATAAAATAGGCTTTGCGAGTGCTTCTCCTTTTGAGGAATTAAAGCAGCGCTTAATCCAGCAACAACAATTAAATTATCAATCTGGATTTGAAGAGCCTGATATAGAGAAGAGAACGAATCCGCAACTGTTATTACCGGGTGCTAAATCAATTATTGCGATTGCTTTAGCATATCCTTCAAAATTAAAAAATGCACCATTAAGTAAGCGTGGAGAACGCCGTGGGATTTTTTGTCGTGCTTCTTGGGGACAAGATTATCATCTTGTTTTACGAGATCGTTTGCAAAAATTAGAAGCATATTTAATTGAAAAACTTCCGGATATAGAAGTGAAGTCCATGGTTGATACAGGTGAATTAAGTGATCGAGCTGTATCAGAGCGTGCAGGCATTGGATGGAGCGGTAAAAACTGCTCTATTATTACACCTGAATTTGGTTCGTACGTATACTTAGGGGAAATGATTACAAATGTTCCATTCCCGCCAGATAAGCCGATAGAAGATCAATGCGGGGGCTGTACGAAATGTATCGATATTTGTCCTACCGGTGCTTTAATACAGGGGGGACAGTTAGATTCGAAGAAGTGCATTGCGTTTTTAACACAGACGAAAGGATTCCTACCTGAAGAATATCGCGATAAAATAGGAAATCGTATATATGGATGTGATACGTGTCAGACTGTTTGCCCGAAAAACAAAGGAATGGATTTTCATAATCATCCTGAGATGGAGCCGGATCCTGAGCTAGTTAAACCATTATTAACGCCACTTTTAACAATTAGTAATCGTGATTTTAAAGAGAAATATGGGATTATGTCAGGGTCATGGAGAGGGAAAAAGCCACTGCAAAGAAATGCGATTTTAGCATTAGCACATTTTAAAGAAACATCGGCAATTCCTGATTTAATTGGTGTTATGAAAGATGACCCAAGACCAGTACTACGCGGAACGGCAGCATGGGCACTTGGGAAAATTGGCGGAGATGGAGTAGGCGAAGCGATTGAGAAAGCGATGGAACGTGAGAAAGATGAAGAAGTGCTTCATGAAATGAATCGCGGGCTTGAATTGTTAGCACAGAAAAAAGAGTAGATAATATTTCCCTTTTTCATATTGTAATATGGGAGGGAGACAGAATGGTTGTAAAAACGAAGATTGAAAACCAAGTACAACAATTTTTAGCATATATAACGGAGAAAAGAACGAATGTGGATGGTATTGCTGAGGATTTACTACAAATGGCACTGAGAAAGAAACAATTGTTTCAAAGACGTAGTGCACATATAGTGAAAGCAACTGCGGATGTTTCTTTCATTAGACAATTAAATAGTAATGACCATCAAGAAATTGATTATCAAATACATTTTAAATATTTAATTAAGCATAAAGAATTATTTTATATTGAAGAGGAACAATTAAAACGAAGAGTTTGTTTAAATAATAGTCGGATTATAGGCGATTATGCTATTGAAGTGTCAGAAGAAATTAGAATGGGTGAGACATTAGAAAGGGAAATTACGAAAGAGAAGTACGGTTCTTATCAGTATAATCGTTTAGAGGCAGTGAAATATGCAGAGCGTTGGTGGGATGACCGAAATCCTATGTATCGTAATTTCCCTGATAATTGTACGAATTTCATTTCTCAATGTCTTCATACTGGAGAAGTACCTATGAGCGGATATCCTAATATTCGTAAAGGATGGTGGCAAAGGGAGAATCAGTGGAGCTGGAGCTGGGCTGTTGCACATTCTTTTTATTGGTATTTGTCAGGTGCTACAACAGGACTTCGAGCAGAGGCGGTAGAGAGGCCAGAAGAACTTATTCTTGGAGATGTCATTGCTTATGATTTCGAGGATGACGGAAGATGGAATCATACGACGATTGTAGTAGCAAAAGATGCAGATGGTATGCCGCTTGTAAATGCACATTCAGCGAATAGCCGTCGACGTTATTGGAACTATGAAGACTCTAGTAAATATACACCACAAATGAAATATAAATTCTTTCATATTATTAATGGGTAGAGATTTTTCGCTCAAGTGGTATAATACGTAGTAGACAAAAAACAGAGGTGAATATCGCGTGGGAGTACATGTTGTTTTATATCAGCCAGAAATTCCAGCAAATACAGGGAATATTGCTCGTACTTGTGCAGCAACTGGAACAGAATTACATTTGATTAGACCGCTTGGATTTTCAACGGATGATAAAATGTTAAAGCGTGCAGGATTAGATTATTGGCAGCACGTAAAAATTACGTACTATGATTCAATTGAAGAATTTTATGAAAAAAATAAAGACGGTGAATTCTTCTATTTAACAAAGTATGGCGAGAAAGCTCATACAGCGTTTGACTATAGCAAGCGCGAGAAGGATTACTATTTTGTATTTGGAAGAGAAACAAACGGCTTACCAGCTAATGTAATCGAAGAAAACTTTGATCATTGTTTACGTATTCCAATGACAGATAAAGTACGTTCATTAAATTTATCTAATACAGCAGCAATTTTAATTTATGAAGCGTTCCGTCAACAAAATTACCCTGGATTAGATTTAGAAATCGTTTATTAAAAGTCGCCAT
>NZ_JBNLYE010000227.1:0-6628 GCF_050172095.1 Bacillus sp. GMs2/2 | reverse complement strand
TCATACCCCTTTTTGACGACGTAAGTCAGAGACGAAATGTTGAAATATCTTGTGTCCTATTCTACAGAATTATGGTAATCTCCAACCTCAACTTATATGCGTGAGCATGCAAAAAGGATCCTATCCGTGAAGGGATCCTTTTTTGCATGCTGTCGTAATTATTGTATATAGACCAGGGATACGTTCTTCGATTCCTTCCGGTGCAGTAGAAGGGAAGAGCCATCTTTGATGAGGTCCGTGTTCTTCAACTAGTTTTTCAATTTTAAAATGTTCTTCCGCGAGTGTTGTAATAATTTCTCCTAACGTCCAGCGACGGATGGTTGTTTTAGGTAGCGATTCTTTCTGTGCTTCTGTAAGAAGGATGCTATAAGCAACATCATCTTCAATTAATTCTTCATCGAAATAATTTCCACTTGCTCGAAATGATGGATGGTCTACTCCTAATAGCTTTGTGTATATTGGATGGTAATCGCGAAGGATAAGTATTCCACCGGGCTTTAGTAGTTGAGAGATTGTTATAAAAAGTGGCTTTAAATCTAGAAAGTAATGAAGTACACCAAGTTCCAGTAATACGATATCAAATGATTTGGAGAGATTTACATCTAGTACATCAGAAACGATGTAATGAATAGAGACGCCTGCGGCTTCCGCAAGTTCATTTGCATATTTTGCATTACTTGCTGAAATATCAACAACTGTTACGTCAGCTCCTAAAAGAGCGAGTGCGACAGCTTTATTTCCTTTTGAGCCGAGTAAATTAATAATACATTTTCCTTTTGGAGATTGTATGTAAGGTAAATAATGTGCTACTTCGCGCGTGGGATCTTTCATGATTTTTTTCGCATAATCAGCTGGTGCCCCGTGGTGATTCGTCCAAGCTTCATAAGCAGCTGTATTCCAGCTTTTTTCATTTATAGTGCTTAGTTGTTTTTGGTTCAATGTTATCACTCCTTTTGTGAACGTATAGTTATTCGGCAGAGGGATGGGATTTCCTTTTCTTTCTGAATAAAAGTTTGATTTTTCTGTTATTAAGTCGTACAATACTTTTTATACGTAAAAGCGTTGAAAAGGAAAAGTAGGATGAACACATTCTTTCCAGAGAGCTTCGGTAGCTGAGAAGAAGCAAGAATATTCATTTGAACAATGGCCTTTGAGCTTCGTCCTGAACTTATCAAATGATAATAGTAGGTGGCGACGAGAGTTGGTACTCGTTATCAAAACCACAGTATAAGAGCATATAGCTCCGTACTTGTTAAGGCTAATTATGTGAGTAATTGGCGAAATAAGGTGGTACCGCGACTGTTTATACAGCCCCGCCCTTATCTTTTTTAAGATAAGGGCGGGGCTTTTTATATTTAAAAGGAGGAATGTAAGATGAGTATTTTTATTGGAGGCGCTTGGCCGTATGCAAATGGTTCGTTACACCTTGGCCATATTGCGAGTTTGTTACCTGGAGATATTTTAGCGCGTTATTACAGGGCAAAAGGTGAGAATGTGCTGTATGTTTCAGGGAGTGATTGTAATGGAACACCGATTGCAATTAGAGCAAAACAAGAAGGTGTGACAGCGAAAGAAATTGCTGATAAGTATCATGAAGAGTTCCAGCGATGTTTTCGTAGCCTTGGTTTTACTTATGATTGCTATACACGTACAGATAGTGAGCACCATCATGAAACGGTTCAAAATGTTTTTTTACGTTTATTAGAAGAAGGACATATTTATAAAAAAACAGTGGAACAAGCGTATTGTGAAACGTGTACGCAGTTTTTACCGGATCGTTATGTAGAAGGAATATGTCCACATTGCCATGAAGCAGCAAGAGGAGATCAATGCGATGCTTGTTCTGCTATTTTAGATCCTCTCGATTTGTTAGAAAAGAAATGTAAATTATGTGGTAGTACGCCATCTGTAGAGGAAACAGAGCATTTCTATTTTGCGTTGCATACATTTCAGCAGAAAATTAAAAAAGTTGTAGAAATCGCAAAAGAAAAAGGAACATGGCGTGATAATGCAATTCAATTAACAGAAAGATATGTAAAAGAAGGGTTACAAGATAGGGCAGTATCAAGAGATTTACCAATTGGGGTACCAATTCCAGTAGAAGGGTATGAAGATAAGAAAATTTACGTATGGATTGAAGCAGTGACAGGCTATTATTCAGCGAGTAAACATTGGGTTGAAGAAACAGGGAAAGATGATCAAGAGTTTTGGGCTAGCGAAGCGAAAACATATTATGTGCACGGAAAGGATAATATTCCGTTTCATTCCGTCATTTGGCCAGCGGTATTACTTGGAATAGGGGAGGAAGCAATCCCGCGTCATATCGTTTCGAATGAATATTTAACAGTTGAAAAAAGAAAATTATCTACAAGTAAAAACTGGGCAGTATGGGTGCCTGACATATTAGA
This sequence comes from Bacillus sp. GMs2/2, assembly GCF_050172095.1. Taxonomy (NCBI): domain Bacteria; kingdom Bacillati; phylum Bacillota; class Bacilli; order Caryophanales; family Bacillaceae; genus Bacillus; species Bacillus sp. GMs2/2. Next base: position 4,220 of record NZ_JBNLYE010000227.1, on the reverse strand, counting down.
ACGCTATGATCCAGATTCTATTCGTTACTTTTTAACCGTCAACGCACCGGAAAATCGCGATACTGATTTTTCATGGCGGGAATTTATTTACAGTCATAATAGTGAATTATTAGGTGCATACGGGAACTTTGTGAACCGGACATTAAAGTTTATTGAAAAATATTATGGTGGTATCGTGCCGAAAGGAAGTATTGAAGTAGAGCTGAAAGATAAAGTAGAAGGATTATATAAGCGTGTAGGAGAGGCGATTGAGCAAACTAAATTTAAGGTGGCGTTAGAGACAGTATTTGATACAGTACGTTTTGCAAATAAATATTTTGATGAAAAGCAGCCTTGGAAACAAAGAGAAGATGATCCAGTTTCATGTGAAGAAACGATTTATAACTGTGTGTATCTTATCGCTAATTTTGCCCATCTCCTTGAGCCATTTTTACCATTTTCAAGTGAAAGAGTTCGAAACACATTGTCGATTGTGAAACGAAATTGGGAACCGCAAAATACGTTGCCAAGTAGAATTGATAGCGTACAGCCATTATTTGAGCGAATCGATGTAAAACAAATTGAGCATGAGATAGAGAAGCTGTATGGAGCGGTAAAATGAGATAGAGAAAAAGACCTTTCAAGTAAATGAAAGGTCTTTTGTTATGCAGTATGGTTCTCTTTCTTATCTTTCAAAAAGAAAAGTACAGCAAGGATTACAAGAATAATAGCTGCAATATCATACGTTATTTTAAATGTAGTATTAAAGTTTAAGTACTCTACGAAAGGAGTTTTCACTGCTCCTGCATATATACAAACGGGAACGAGAAGTAAATCGTAAGATTTCTTTTCTTTCATATATCTTATTAGGAAGAAGATACACATAATAGCAAAAAATATGATGCTTAAAATAGTCATTTATACCTCCAGATAAATTTACTTATTTTAATTGCAGTTATATCTTTTATATAAATTCTGTATTTTTTCAAGCGCTATGCACGCGATTGTGTTTCCTTTCTTTCCTAGCCGTAAGCAGCTGAGGAGTGAAAATCCCAACCAATATAAAAATAATACCAATCCACTGCATGAACGTTACGACTTCATGTACAAGTGTAATAGAAGCGATAATAGCAGTTGGTAATTCAGCTGCACCTAATATCGTACTAAGCCCTGTTCCAACCTTTGGTACACCGATTGAAAAACAAATGACAGGTACAACAACGCCGAATAATCCGAGGAAGAAAGCATATTTCCATAGACCGGCTTGCAAAGCACCGTCTGTTAAAAAGGTTGGCGGAAAGAATAGGCATACGATAAGAGTAGCACTTGTTGTCATAAGAAAGCTTTTTGTATAAGGCGGAACATCTGTAGCGACGCGTCCGCTTGCAAAAACATAGAATGAAAAAGAGACAGCAGCTAATAGCCCAAAGATAATCCCTTTCGTAGAAAAACTTTGTCCGAGGCCTTCAAATACACCACCTGCAAACAATGTACCAGCAAATAAAATAAGGATAGATATGATCTTATCGCGGCTTGGAAATGTTCGATTTGCAATGGCTTCGATAATGACACCAATCCAAGTGAACTGAAAGAGTAGGACGACAGCGATAGATGCGGGTAGTTCTTCTACAGAAATAGCATAAAAAATCCCAGTCATACTCATTGTTGTTCCGACGGTTAGTAATGAAAAAAATTGTTTTTTTGTTACTTTATGACGTGAAAAGAAAAGAACGAGTAGAAATAGTCCAATCCATCCGAAGACATATTGTCCCCCTAGTAGTTGATGTGCTGAAAATCCATTTATGAATCCGAGTTTGAAAATAGTTGAAAGTATGCCGTAGCTGCAAGCACCGAATAAAACGAGCAATGAATATTTAAACTTTTCCATAAAAAAATCCTCCTTTTAAGTAATAAAAAACGCCCGCTATCCAAATAAGGATAACGGGCGAACGAAACAGAGTAAGACACTCTACAAAATTCCGCCACTCACACATGAAGTATGAGTTTGGGATATGTAATTATAGTAAATGTTACATTGCTTTTGGGAATACAATGGAGCATTTTACACCTTGAGCTGTGTTTTGTATCCCGTAAGGAAACTGATGTTTATCTAATATTTGTTTCACGATATATAATCCAAGACCACTACCTTGTACTAACCCGTGTTTATCAGGATTTGCGCGATAGAAAGGCTCAAATAAATGAGCAAGTTTATCTTCATCAATTTGTGAACCTGTATTTAATACTTCTAATGCGTAACCATTTGGTTTTTCATAAAGCTTTATATATACGTGCTGATGGTCAATTGTATAATGAATTGCATTTGAAATAATGTTAAAAATAGCAGTTTGAATAAATTTAGGATCAGCTAAAATTTGTACGTCGTGTTTAATATTAGATTGTACATTTAATTGTTTTACAGATACAAAGTAATCTACTTTCTTCATAACATCCTCAATAATATTAGATAAAGAAATGACTTCTAAATTCGGTTTAAATTGAGGGTTTTGTATTTTGGATAATTCCGACATTTTTTCCGTTAATATGTTAATGTCTTGCATCATCTCGTAGGAACGTTTCAAATACTTATCTCTATCTTTATAAGCTCCAATTCCGTGAATCATGCCATCTAGTTGTCCCATGACGGCTGCGATTGGTGTTTTTAATTCATGGGACACCATAGACATAAATTCTTTACGAGATTGTTCTAATTGTTGTTCCTTCTTGAGCTCGTTTCTTAAATCTTGATTGCTTGCATGTAAATTCTTCACAATATTTGGTACTTGTGAAGCAGCTACTTGCAAATTAAAATCTGTTTGATCTGCATTTTTGTTAAGTAGCTTTTTATCGGAGAAATCAAGATTCATAATATCTTTTAAAGCATCACTCATATATTGAAAAGGTTTGGCAATTAGTTTTGTATAAATTAATGATCCGAGTAGTGATAATGCAAGCATTGTCGCGCCAATATGTGGAGCTAATTGCTGCAACGCATCTGCTAACTTTGGATTATCATTTGTATCATTTGTTTTACTTGCTGCATTTTGTGTATGTAAGGCATCATTATTAGCGGCTTTCTTTTCTGCTTCTGTAGGCGGATTAGAAGTGCTATTTTTCCCCGAAAGATTTTGTGTATGTTCTTTTGCCTTTGCAGTTTGGCTAGGCTGCAAAAGGTGATTGATAGCTGTAGAAAGAGATTTATAATCTATAATAGAAGATTGGAAATTAGAAATACTCCCCTTTGACACAGCTTTATTTTGCTTCGTTTTACTTCCGTCGTTTTGCTTATCTGAATCGGCCTGTTCTGTAGTCGGCGTTCCATTTTCTTTCGCAAAACGTTCTTTATCGTAGTTTGAAGCTAGAAAGTAAATAATTTGATAAAGACAAAGTGATAAAAGAATACAAAATAATAAGGTTTTGATGAAAATATTTTTGGTGATGTTGTCTTTGCTACGATTCGATTTTGTAGCCAATGCCTTTCACCGTTTTAATATAAGGAATTCCTAATTTTTTTCTTAAGTTTTTAATATGTGTATCTATAACTCTTACATCACCATAATGTTCATAGCCCCATACCTTATTCAACAAATCACTTCTTGATAATACTTTTCCTCGATTTTGCAGTAAAGTATAAATAATTTCAAATTCTTTTGTTGTCAATTCGATTTGATTACCATGAACATAAGCTGCATATGCTGTAGAGTTTAACATCAATTCATGGAATTGTAGTATAGTTGCAGCTTCTGCTTCCTTCGTTGCTGCCCTTCTTAATACAGCCTCTACACGCTTAATAAATACAGTGTAATGGAACGGTTTCGTAATATAGTCATCAATACCTAACTCAAATCCTTTAATTTCACTTTCTTCATTATGTAAGCCTGTTAACATAATGATTGGTACATCAGATTGTCCTCGCATAATTTTACAAATACTATAGCCATCTATATCTGGTAACATTACATCGAGGAGGACAAGATCGTATGAATTTTTTTGGAAAAGAAGAATACCTTCTGTTCCGGCACCAACTACATCAACGGTAAAGTTTTGTGCCATTAGAAATTCACGAATCAGTTCTTGTATATCTGGGTTGTCTTCAATCACCAGTATATGCGTCATAGTAACACCTCCTAAATAACGCTTTTTACTGCAATATTCGAATTCATCATTTTTCGAGTGACTCAGATTGTTTATACATATAATAAGCCCCCGCTATAAAATAATCATGAAGGTAGCAAGGGGAA
>NZ_JBNLYE010000226.1:0-6645 GCF_050172095.1 Bacillus sp. GMs2/2 | reverse complement strand
TCAGTGAGGTGAGTTTATGGAAGGTAAGAAACAAAGGAAGTGGTATCAGTATTTAATACAACTTATCGTAGTTGCATTAATTGTTACTTCTATACCACTGAATGGGTTGGCAGAAACGGCACCACCGTTTACACCATCTCCAAATTCAGAACAAAGTCCAGAAGTGGAAAAGAAAGAGGAGCAGGAATTACCAGCTCCACATCCAGATCAATTAAAGAAGGATAAGGCTAAAGCACAGGCGAGTCCGACTGAGATTGTAGAAGAAAGAACGGAAACCGAAAAGGTTTTTGATAACAATGATGGTACTTTTACAAAGAGGGTATATACGGAACCGATTCATGCAGAGAAAGATGGAAAGCTAGAAGAGGTTTCACCAAAATTAGTAGAAGCACCAAATGAAAAAATTGTAACGGAAAATACAACATTAGAACCAGAGTTCGAGAAAGCGACACAAGATGGAAAGTACGTTCAATTTAAAGTAAAAGATCATACTATTCAGTATAAACTAATAAGTGCAAATGGTGAAAAAGGTGAAATGAAGCCATCACCAGTCACTGCAACACATGAAAATAATACAGTATGGTATAAAGGGGTCTTCCCAAATATTGATTTAAAGAGTACGACATTCAATGAAAATGTAAAAGAAGATTTTGTATTACGTGAGTATACAGGACACCACATTTTTACATTTGCATTAGAAACAGATTTAACACCTAGCTTACAGGAAGATGGTTCAATCGACTTCCAAGATGAGAAAAAAGAAAAAGTATTCACATTGCCGAAACCATATATGAATGATTCCAATGTGGACCAGCAATCAGGCGAGGCTGTAACGTCAGATGCAGTTCGCTACAATATTGAGAAGAAAGATGAAAAAACATATACATTAACTGTTACTGCAGATCCACAGTGGTTACAAGCACCAGAGCGAAAATATCCGGTATATGTAGACCCTTCGGTTCAGTTGAAGGATTTTGATAATGCATATGCTTCAAGTGCATATCCAACTGTCAATTATTCAGGAGGAAAGCTTTGGGATGCTGGTTAAAATGCTTATACGTTAAAAGTAGGATATTATGATGGGTCATCTGGGACAAACTTTGCATTTATTAGACCAGACGTTTCGAGTTTTAAAGGTGCAAATATTGAAAGTGCAACATTCAATGTACATACCATTTGGCATTATTATGCGAATCAACCAAATGGTGTTTGGTTAGATGAAGTAACGAGTGCCTGGAATGAAGGTAGTTTAAATTGGAATAATAAACCTGGTTCAAATAATATTGCACATGCTGATGTAACAAGAGGACAATTGGCGAAGTTTAATGTAACTAACACAGTAAAAGCATGGGTAGAAGGCGCGAGACAAAACAATGGCTTTAAGCTACATGCAAATGGTAATGGTCAAAACCATTGGAAGAAATTCATTGCAGCTGAAAATGGAACGAATGCACCATTCTTGGAAGTGAAATATTCCTACTCAAAACCGAATAAGCCAAGAGTACAAGCTTACTCAAATGGGAGTGGGAGTGGTTCAGGTCACTTCAATGTACAATGGGACGCAGTTCCAGGAGCAACAGGTTATAAAGTTGCCATTTTTAATGGATATGATTATGAATATATTCCTGTTGGGAATGTGACAAGCTGGACGACGAAAGATAAAAAAATATTTCCGACGCCAGAAGAAATTGCACAAGGGCGTTACTGGATACATGATGACGGAAAAGGTGCAGAAGCGCCTACTAACCCAGGACAAATATATAAAAATGCTTACGAGTCAGGAGGTCCGTACGGGGATTATAGCGGAAGAAGTAGCTACTGGATTCGTATTGTAGCAGAGTATCCGTTTGGGGATAGTCCACTTTCAGATGAAATAGTTCCATTTATTCCATTAGAACAAGTGAAAAAGCCAGATGGATCGGCCTACATTAATGCGACAGATAAAGAAACAGGATATGTCACATTAAAGTGGGATGCAGTTCCAGCGGCTGCAGGCTATAAAGTTTGGATTTATAACGGAAAAGATTACGAAGCGTTCGATGTAGGAAATAAAACAAATTGGACAACGCAAAATGAGAAAATTTGGCCAACGAAAGATGAAATTGCAAAAGGCCAATATTTACTTCATCATGATAAAAAAGGTGCAGAATTAGCAGTTGATCCATCACCTGTGTATAAAAATTCTGGCGGAATTTATGCTGGCTTTAAAAATTATTGGTTCCGTGTAACAGCGTATAGTAAAGCCGGACATGCTGAAAGTGAAATTTCGCATGAGTTTGTACCTAAATTTGCTCAAGACTTTGGGTTTATAGGGATGTTTGATTACTGGGCATCAGTTCCGGTACTAAATGGCACAGTGAATGCTACAAATGGTAACTTTATCATGAGTGAAAAAGATATTACGTTATCAGGGCGCGGACCGGATGTATCAGTAGAAAGAACGTATAATAGTCAAAGTAAAAAAGTAGGTTTATTTGGTACAGGGTGGTCTAGTGGATTAGAAGAAAGAATTTTGGCTGAAGGAAATGGAAACCTACTATTAATTTCTGCCGATGGCGCAAATATTACTTTTACTAGAACGGGAGATAATACGTATCAAGCTCCTACAGGTATATATTTAGAAATTAAACAAGTATCAGGCGGATATGAAATAAAAGATAAAGACCAAACGGTTACTTTCTATAAATCTGGAGATGCACAAGGGCGTATCGAGTATACAAAAGATAAATACGGAAATACGACGACATATGAGTATGATGGGGAATCACGTTTATCAAAAGTAAAGAATGCTTCTGGTAAAGAGTTAGTCGTACAATATGATGGAAATAATAAAAAAGCAGCAAGAGTAATCGGCCCAGATAGCAAGACGATTACATTTAAATATGATGGAGATTTACTCGTTTCTTCTACAACACCAGAAGGGAAAGTATATAAATACGGATATGATAATGGATTACTAACATCTATTTATGATCCGCAACATACCGATGCCAAACCATATAAAACATCGTATGCATACGAGAATAATAGATTAGTAAAAGTAACGGACCCATTAGGAAAAGCTACGACATTAGCATATAATACAGATGCGAAGGAAGTTACGTTAACGAATCCTAAAGGACGTAAAACTGTTTATACGTATAACGATGCTGGAAACCCAGTCAAAACAGTTGAAGATTCTGGACGTCTAAATTTAACGACAACGTATGAATATAATGCAAATAACCTAGTAAAAACAACAACTCCTAAAAATCAAACAGAAACAGCGACCTATGATGGTAATGGGAATGTAACTTCTGTTACTGATGAAATGGGAACAGAAAAGTTTGAGTACAATAAAGACAACGGGCTTATAAAAGCGACAGATAACGAAAATCGTGAAACAACAGTTGCTTATAAGGCTGCAAATACAGAAGTATCTGAAACAGACCAAGCAGCAAATACATCATCTTTCATGCAGTATGATCAGTTTGGAAATCCAATTGCGACAACTAGAGAGCTGGGAACAGGAGAAAACCTGATTCAAAATCCAAGCTTTGAAATGAATGGTACGGAAAAATGGGTACCAGTAAATGTGAATAATTCCGGATCTATTACAAAAGATGCAACATCAGCACCAGGTGGTCTGGGCGGAGAATCATCACTTAAAATTTCAACAAAAGCAACGAATAATGATTGGGGCTATATTGCTGCAATTCAAGAAGTAACGTTAGAACCAAATACAACGTATACGTTAAGCGGTATGATGAAAACGGATTTAGCCAATGGTGCAGCTTTCTTCAATGTACAGTTATTAAATGAAAACGGTGCTGGTGTAGATGGTGGATGGCATGATACTCGTCACAATAAAGTTCAAGGAACGAGGGATTGGGTTAACCGTCAAATTACTTTTAAAACATCAGAACAAACGAGAAAAGTAAAAATCTATTTACAAGTAGAAAATGGCGGTTCTGCTACGAGCGGTTCTGTCTGGTTTGATAAGATTCAACTAGAAAAAGGTGAAGTTTCTTCTAGCTTTAACCCAATTGAAAATAGTAGTTTAGAAAATATGGCGGGAAATGGCTGTATGCCAGGTTGGATTCGAGGAGATGGAACAAGCTGTGATCCGAAAGATGTTTCTCAGCAAGAGAGCTTTACGGGACATTCATCTATTGTATTAGAGCGTAGCCAATATGGTGGTTCAGATGTAGGATATGGCAAGCATATCACTATAAATCAGAAAAAAGCAGAACCAATTACGCTAACAGGAATGTCTAAATCAGTAAATGTAGAAAATACTGCACCAGATAAACTCTCTCGAGATTACTCTATTTGGGCAGATGTACATTATCAAGATGGTAGTGGGGAAAATTTCCAAGCGAAATTCCCAAGTGGGACAAATGATTGGAATCGTAGTGCGGTTGTAATCCCTGCCACTAAACCAATTAAACGTATGGAAGTTTATATGCTCTTTAGAAGAGAGAATAAAGGGAAAGTTTGGTTTGATGATATACGCCTATTAGAAGGAAACGCTCTTATAAAAAATGAGTACGACAACGATGGAAATGTTGTTGCTATGTATGATGAAGAAGGACAGAAAAATACATTCACATACGATGCATCAGGAAATAAAAAGAGTGAAACCGATGAAAAAGGAAATACAAAATTATATGATTACAACAAAGATAATCTATTAACAAAGGTTACATTAAAAAATGGTACCTCTGTAAATTATCGTTATGATCATAATGGAAACACAACAGAAAAATCTGTCATGTTTGGTGGGAAAACACAAACACACAAATATGAATATGATGTAGATAATAAAAATACAGTATATATCGATGCGTTAAACCGTCGTATTGAAAATACGTACGATGAAAATGCAAACAAGATTAAAACAAAAATGCCAAACGGCTCTATTCTAGAATCTGTATATGATACAGCAGATCGTGTCGTTGGTGAAAAGCGCAACGGAAAAGATTCATTTACATTTGAACGTGATCAAAATGGACAAGTTACGAAAGTAAAAGATCTTGTCAATGGTGTAGAACGCACGAAAACATACGACAAGGCTGACCGCGTTACAAGTGCAACAGATAGCCGAGGCGGAAAAGTTGACTGGGCATATCACGACAAAGCAAACAGTAAGACAGAAAAATTAAAAGAACAAACAGTAACGCAAGGTGGATACACAAATAAAGTATCGTATGACTACAACACGTTAGATCAAAACATACGTGTGACAGACGGTTCGCAAACGTATCGATTTGATTATGATGATCAAGGAAATGTTCGTACGTACACAGCTGGTAATGGTTCAGGTTCTACCTTCAACTATGACCATGCGAACAAAATTAAAGATTTAGTAGTCGGTACATCAAACAGTATTCTTCTTTCTGAACGATATGAATATGATCAAGCAGGTAACCGTACGAAGATTAAACATGAAGGTGCGGGTGGAAAAGTAACGGAAACAAACTTTGTATATGACCCGATTAACCAACTATTAAACGAGGCATTACCAAACGGAACAACTAAATCATACACATATGATGGATTTGGAAACCGTACAAGTGTGAAAGTTGTAGAGAATGGAAAAGAAACAAAATCTATAGCGGCAACATTCAATGAAGGAAATCAGCTTGTCAAATTCGGAAATGAATCATTAACATATGATGCGAATGGAAATCGTACATCTGATGGAAAGTACAAGTATACATGGAACGAAGATGATCAACTTGTAGCCATCACAAAACAAGGTGAGAGCAATGCATTCGCAACTTATAAATATGATGACGATAATCGTCGTATTGAAAAGAGTGTAAATGGTCAAGTAACACGCTACTTTTATAATGGAGATAGTATTAGTCCATTATATGAGACAGACGGAAATGGCAATGTTCTTCGTCAATATGTATACTCTGTAGACGGTTCACGTTTGGCAATGAAGTCAAAAGGACAAACGTTATACTATCACTATAATCCTCGTGGTGATGTGGTTGCGATGACAGATCAAAACAGAGAAGTTGTAGCAACATATGAATACGATGCATGGGGTAATGTATTAAAGAGTGATACAAAAGGTATTGCAGCAGATAATCCATTTGGATATGCAGGATACATGTATGATAAAGAAATTGGAATGTATTATCTGATGGCACGTTATTACAATCCAGACCATGGTGTGTTCGTATCGATAGATCCTGACCCAGGTGATGATGACGATCCTGTTACACAGAATGGTTATACGTACGCGGATAATAATCCATCGATGATGACGGATCCAGATGGTCATTCACCAACGTTAATAATTAATGCTGGTTTTGCAATTTACGATGGATATGGTGCATATAAAGCAGGAAAAGGCGCAAAGGGAATTGCTATGGCTGCGGCTAAAGGTGCAATAGGTGGTCCAAAGCTTAAAGTATTTAAAGCAGCAAGAAAAGCAATGCGTATAGATAAAGAAAATGTAAAAAGACTTAATAACATAAAGAAAAAACCAGGGACGTATGTTATTGATTTCGAAAAGGGATATAGGTATATTGGAAAGGGAACTAGAGCGAGGGCTCAACAGTCAGCAAAAGACAAACACAAAGCATATGGTACCAAACCAGTTTCTATTGCATGGAAACCAGCAAAAAATAGTGATAAGATCGGAAGAGC
>NZ_JBNLYE010000225.1:0-6663 GCF_050172095.1 Bacillus sp. GMs2/2 | reverse complement strand
CGAGATCCTGGTATTAAAATTGTTGAAATAAATAAATCTGCTTCTTTAATCGTTCGCTCTAGATTTTCAGTATTAGATTCAATTATATTTACTTCTTCTGTTGCGTATTGCTTTCTTAAATATGCAATTCTTTCTTGATTAACCTCTAGGATTGTAACACTACATCCAATTCCAATTGCCATATCACAGGCATTAGTTGCAGCATTTCCTCCACCTAAAATAACTACATTTCCGGCAGGAATTCCCTCAATACCTGATAATAAAATCCCTTCTCCTTGATGTTGTTTTTCTAAATAATATGCTCCCATGAATACAGCACGACGCCCAGCAATTGCACTCATTGGCTTTAATAATGTCAAAACACCATCTTCACTAATTGTTTCTCCTGCAATTGCAGTAGTACCAGCATTTCTCATTGCTTCTACACACTCTTTCGACGCAGCCAGATGTAAAAAACCCCAGATTATAAGATCTTTTTTAAAGTAACGATATTCTTCAGGTAATGGTTCTTTTACTTTAACTACCATATCGACTTCCCAAGCTTCTCTTTGTACTACTAAATTTGCACCTGCGCCTGTATATTCATCATTTGTATATCCTGATCCAATACCTGCGTCTTTTTCTACTAAGATTTGATGCCCTTCTTCAACTAACTTCCGAACATTTTCAGGGGTCATTCCTACACGTGCTTCTCCCTTTTTTATCTCTTTAACTACTCCAATTCTCACTTCTAACACATCCTTTTATAAGCAATATAATACCTAGGATTAAAAAAGTAATACATGAATTTACCAAACTTATTATGTCCATTCATGTTATTTTTATCGCCTAACTAGCTTTTAAGGTAGAAAACATCCAATATCAATTATCATATGTTATTGATGAGAGACGAATCGTTAAGAAATAGATTCCGAAAAATACTTCTATTACTACAAAAGCTTTTTAACCATTTAGTGTTATAGAAATACCACTAAGGAGTGTATATACTGAAATTGTTGCGATAACAGCATTGCTACTTGTATTAATAACAGAAACTGTATTAGAATTCACATTGGCAAAATAATATATGAACTCATTCAGTCAATGATGACCTAATAAACGTAGATGTAAATTAAGAAACCTCTTTAGAAAGAAAAACCTAATTAGGGACTGTTACTGTGCTTTTACAGCAAGGCTATTCAAGAAATTACTAATTGAAGAAGCTTGAAAAATACGTAGGCTAAAAGAGCTGATATTATAATACTTTTCAGTAATTATAAGTATTGATGGAAAGAATTTAGATTCTTTTGGCTGCCAAGATTCGTTATGCCATTCCTGACTGTGGAAGTATAATTCATACCTATTTATTTTATCTTGCATAACTTTTTTGCTGTAAACTGACTTCTGGACTTCAATGAAAAATGGAGATCTACGCCAAATTGTAAATGCATCAGGTTCCATGAATTCTTTACCATACTTTGGCTCCACTTTAAACAGTTTAGGTTTTTCATAATAGATAAGCTGTTTATACACATCTAATATGCCTAGAAAGTGGGGAATCTTTTGGCTAGTTTTGCGAAGTGTGCTGGATTGAGGGAAGTAAATGTATGGCTGTTGCGAGATATTGGCATTCACATGACCATCTCTTCTTAATCGCTTCATCACCGTATTACAGCATGTAACCGCGTTCTTTAATCCTTGAAAATGCAAATCAATAATGTCATCACGAGACATACATCTAAAACGCTTCAAATTGTTTAGTATGGCTTTGTCTCTATTCCTCATAATCTAACACCCCGAATAATTGATTTTCTTCTTGTGGTAGGTTTTGCAACTTTATATTCTCTTTCGGAACGCGATAAGGTTCAACTATCTTCTTGGCTTTACTTAATTCTAAATAAGGAGATTGTACTTTCTTTAATCCATTTAACTTTAATATCATTTGGCCAGATTGCTCCAAGCGTTCTGAACCAGGAGTACCCATAATATTACTATTAATTGTACTATCACATTTAAAGCCCATTCTAACCGTCATATTGAGCTTTAGCTTACCATCCAACACTTTTGCATCAGGTCGTTGCATACTTAGCATTAAAAAAACTCCAAGTGCCCTTCCGACTGCCGATATTTTTTCAACTATAGACATACATTCCTTTTCATCTTGCAACATAACCACTTCGTCGATAGCAAGTAAGATATATGGTTTCTGATTATCAGGATTTAATTTGTTGTATTCGTCAATATGATCTACTTCATACTCTTCCATCAATTTTCTACGTTCGCGTATTTCCTTCCACACTTTCTGCGGCATAATCTTCATTTCTATTTCTTCCATGCAAACCTCTTTTACGTGTTTCACCCTTCGCAAGAAATGAAATTCGGAATTCTTCAAATCGCCCAGGTACAAATGTAATTTATCAGGAGACATATATTGAATAAGTGTAGACAGTACAACGCGTACCATACTACTTTTCCCGCTCCCCGTCTCTCCTGCAATTAGAAGATGCGGCGTGTTTGAAGCAATCATGTCATACGTAATCATATTTCCAAATTGGTCACGCCCCACAATTACAGGAAGATGATGTTGTATAAGTAATGGCTGCCACTTCTTATAACTGTAATTGTATGCTTGTAGCCCAGCATCCGAATGAAACACATTAAGTACAAATCTTTTAATATCACCTTCAATTGCTACATTACGCCCTAATATTTGTTGAAAGCAAAACCACTTCTTTTCAATGGTTTTCGGATCTAATCCGTTTGGAATGGTAAATATGTATCGAACCTTTTCTTTTGAGGAAGAAATATCATGTATCTTCGGGTAAATGGGTACTTTCCCACCTCGTGTTTGATGATCTACATATAAACCTGCCTTTACAAACACCTCTATAAGTCGATTCTTCAAAGTTTGTTTATGAAGCCAATCCTTTAAAATCCCCATGTAATTTCCTCCTTAAAACATCACCACAATTTGAATGAATACATAACCAATGAAACAAACTCCACCTATCCTTATACCATGATATATTCCCTCTCTTACAAGTTTCGCTGCTGCAACATAATCGTTTTTTACAAGATGCTTTTCTAACAGCGCCCCTCCAATTGTCGTTACTCCTAAAGCTCCTAAAGAGATAAATGTAGTTAACATATAAATTTCCCCTTTATAAACAGAATTTTGAATGTCGATGATACATGGACTTACAAACTTAGAAGTTTGGTAGAGGTATCTTGATAGCTACTTTGGTAGCAACCTTGATACATCTTATTGTGAATAGCTTGTACAATATGCAAATTTTTCTGTGCAATTGCGTATAGTTTTTTGCATTTCGGACAAGGATGATTAAAAAAGATTATGGAGGAGATTAACGTGTGGGGTAGAGGTATTGGGAGACATAGAACAAAGCTAGCTAAATTTTTAGCTAGCTACAATTACTCAATTCAGGATTTTTCTAAAGCTAGTAAGGTAAACAGAAATACATTAGGTCAACTGTGTAATGACAAGGATTATGTGCCATCACCAAATACAATGCAGAAAATAATGAAGATAGTTAGAAAACATGATTCTCGAAAACAAGTAACTGACTTTTGGCATATATAAAGAGAATAATCTCTTTATATATTATTCTTTATGCAAGCTTGATATTGATTTTTATAGGGAAACTGTAGCGATTCCTTATAGGTATTCCCTTACTGCCCTCTCTTTCTCCAATAAATCTTAATTTATTTTTGGTAGTGGCAGATTGTTTTCTTTTATTAAATCATAAATAAATTTTTCTAGTACACTTTCAGCTGCTTCTCGCATTTGATTTGATGTTGAATCATTAAACACCTTTTCTATCTCTCTAAGTAGCTGTTTTAAAGAATGATTGTCCTTGCTATTTTCAAGGAATTCCTCACCTAATCCTTGAACAAAAGTACTAATAACAATTACCTTTTCCAATTTAGTTAGTTCCATCTCTATGCCTCCTAATCAGCTTATCATTCTCATCAAACATGACATCACCTCTAATTAATAAAGAGTTACCAAAAGTCTTGGTGTTATGACAAGATATGCATAGATATTTTCGAGTCTCATGATTTAAGGGTTATATATATCCTGTGACCTAATCTTAATGATATGCTCAGGAACTTTCCTAAATCGTATATTTTTCATAATAGACAAGTAAAAGTCTATAAAAGTATTCTTTTAAATTCAAATCACATGTTTATTAGAGTCTATAAATCCACAATAGAGGTAAAAAATGAATTTATAGCTTCGTATTTTTTGGACAAATTTACCGGCTGAATTAACAGAAACTTTGTGTTACTCTGAACTTGTTGAATATCCCAATACATTCAACAATGCTCAAAATTGCATATTTACTATGCAACCATCCACCCAGGTACCTTAGTTAATACTTCTCCCTAATTGTCGTTATTGCTAAGGTATCTTTTTAGATGCCCTGTGTACAGTTTTTTTCTCTCAGTGATAAAGCTATTTCCCACTTGATATAATCAATTTTTTCAGTACATTTTCTTAACAAAATTTAGATTTGGTATTTTTACTACCATTTACTTTATATACAGTTTTTAAGTTTTCCCCTTACAATTTTGAAATCTTCTGCTAAAATCTAAACATATTTTTGAGACCACTAAACGAATATATAAAAATTAAGTAAAAGACTTTTATATCATTTTAAATGGTTGCCATAAAGATAAGGCAAATATCCAAGTAGGATCTCCATTTCCTTGATAGCTTTGAACCGCTTCATAAAATTTCCCTTGATACTCTACTTTATCGCTCTTTGTATATGCCTTCTTTGGATCCCATTTTTCATAAGATACATTTTGATCTTTTGTTTTAATTGGAAGAATATCACTTTGAATCGATGTATTTCCAGTTGCATCTACAGCCCTCACTGCATATTTATATTCCTTATTAGCTGTTAAGTTTTGATCAGTAAACGTCGTTCCTTGTACCGTTTGAATCAATTGTCCATCACGTAACACTTGATATTCTTTTACACCCACATTGTCTGTAGAAGGATTCCATTTTAGCTCTACACTGTCTGATGCAACATTGCTTGCATATAATCCTTGTGGCTGTGTTGGAGCTTCTGTGTCCGGTTTCGGATTAACAATTTGATTTACTTTCTTCAGACCATCCTTTGTAACTTCATATATTACTTTTTTATCAAAGCTTTCGCGTTTATTATTATCCAGATTTGTTAATGTCGCCCTCTCTCCACCTTCTAGGTGTGTAAGTTCAATAAAATTGCCTACTTTTACTGGGACTGTTTTTGATTCAGCATTTTGTTGGGTATTCCCATAAATCTCTTTGTTATATACCACTTTACCTGATGTATCCTGTACTTTAATACTTGCATACGTACTATCAAAATAATTGTGTGGTGTACCTGCTATTAAACTAACTTGCAATTCTTCTGTTGATTTATTTAAATCAAGTTTTGCAAATTCAAAATCTCCTATACCCTTCATCGACCATGCAAACCGATCCCCTTCTAAAATGTTTGGAGATTCATTTTTGATTTTCACCTTTTTTTCAACAGTTTGATCAAATATATCTGTTAATACAATTTTTGCATAAGTATTTGTTGGTAATGATATAGATTGACTGATTCCATTTTGGTAAGATTTAATATCATTAATTACGTTAATCGGTTGGCCCGTCATATTTTCATTATTATAAATTTCAATTTTCCCCTTAAATTGAGGTGTACTACTATCTTTTAATTGCCAAGTTATATTTAATTTTTCATTTTCATAATACATAGACTTTACATCATAATCTAGTTTTCCTATTTCAGGTTGGCTAGGTTGATTTAACGTAAATGTTTTTCCTGTTCCAATAGTTGATCGAGAGTCTCCCCCAGCCTTAAACCAAAGATATTCTGAAGTAGCTCCCCCATCCCAATTATTATTCAATGGCTCTTGCCCCTCTATTGATTGAGTATTCCAAGATGTCCATTTTTTATCTGAGATATTTCTTCCATATCCATTTTTTACACGTGCCTCTCTTACATCTTGTCCATTACCAAGCCAGTCTTCTTGAAACAGCGTTTGTCCATAGTTAAATGTAACGTTAGGAACTGGAAAGTCCATAATCCCAATAAGCTTCCATTGGTTTTTTGAAACATCTTTTAACCACTGTCCAAATTTTGTGTGTCCATTCTCTTGCCAAGAACGCATTGTCATGCGATACCAATTATAATTCTTCCAATCATATGTCGTCTGAATTTTAAGACCTGTTCCTTCTCCACCAAAATTACTTGCAACTGATGTAGGGGATACATATTCTGCTTTTATTGCTTCCTTAGAAGAAATAGGATCCCAAACTGCAAAGTGCAAAGTACGCTTTCCATTTTCATCAAAACCGCTTTGTTGTTGGAATCCAGCATACCCACCAGCTTCTCCCCCCTGGTTCCAGTTATGTACAGCCCAATATGTATAAGGTGCTGTTTGAACAGGAGACCAGTCTATGCTAATAATATCTGAAGAAACACTATTTTTAGGTGTAACATAAACTCCTGGAGCAGACGCCGCCTCTATGATAGAAATTGATGATCCAAACATCGAAAACACCGTACTAGCTGCTGTAATTGCTAGGATTTTTTTGACGCCATTTTTTGTTCTTTGATTGAACATAATTTTCCCTCTCCTCTTTCGTTATTAATAACTATTTAA
>NZ_JBNLYE010000224.1:0-6674 GCF_050172095.1 Bacillus sp. GMs2/2 | reverse complement strand
TGACTCGCTTTTTTATACCTTTATTAAGTTAAAACCTATTATTTACTTACAATTTTCAGAATAGTATAATATTTATCAAGTCCACTATTACAGTAATTCTATCTTTCCTACTATTATCGTAAAAGAGGTGTTTATATGTTTATAGTTACAAAACTCATTCACATTAAGTACGAATATGAAAATGAGCTACTTTATGGGCTTAGACAATATTATCCTTCCCCCGGAACGAACGGTTGTATTAACATAGAGTTTTCACCTGTTCATCGTACAAATGATAAGGCAGAGTATATGATTCGTATGTTATGGAAAACACAACAAGATTACCATACATGGCTTTCTCAAAAAGAAGGCAATGAAACTTTGAAGCACAAAATACAAGGCTATATCCTTTCTTCCAAATCAAATGCTACCTATGTGCATTAATCCTTCTCTTTTTATTCCTTACGAGGGGCAAAATGATAAAGTGAAACTTTAATCACCCTCATCAATTGGGCTATTCACAAATAACGAGATAAGGACCCTCTTACTTTTCATACTGTAAGAGGGCTTCTCTTATGCATACACTTTCTTCTCTTGACAATACAAACGAATAACATGTTTATTTTGTTGAAATACATCATGCGTCAGCCGAATAATAATAAAGTTTCGTTTTGTTTGATCATCATGAACAAAAATCTGTTCTCCCTCCTGAAAACGCCATGCACTTTCAAAAGTCGTAATATGATCCCCACTTACAGAAAAAAGTTCATATCGCATCTCTTGTACCCTCTCTCAACTTATATAATCACAATATCCTTATATTAAATTTATTATAACTTAATTCCTATCAAGTTAGTAATTTTTTCTATTTCGAAAGGTTTTAACTTTGTATTTAAATATTTTTAGCGCTATAATGATAAACGAATTTTTATTGAAAGGAGTTTTACTTTGACTGCATATTTATTTCCAGTGAAAACAGCATTTATTTTATTTCCTTTTTTAGCAATGTTTCTTTTAATCCCTTTTTTAATATTTAATTATCGAAAATACGGTTATTTAAATAAATGGCGCTCATTTATTTTATACTCATTATTACTTTACTTATTAAATGCCTATTTTCTTGTTATTTTGCCGTTGCCACAAACGTTTGATACTTGTAGCCTACAACCGGCTAATACACAACACATGCAACTCGCACCATTTTATTTCATACAAGAGATTAGTAGTCATACATCGGCAGTTTTAACGAAACCAGCTACTTATTTCTACTTATTAAAAGAGTCTGCGTTTTTACAAGTTGCCTTTAACGTTCTATTAACTGTTCCATTCGGTATTTACTTACGTTATTATTTCCGACGTAGTTTCTTACAAACAATTTGCATTTCCTTTTTCCTTTCACTATTTTTCGAGCTAACACAAGTGACTGGATTATACGGTATATACAATTGTGCATACCGATTATTTGATATCGATGATTTGTTTTTAAATACATTAGGTGGCGTAATTGGTTTTATCATTGCACCAATATTTACGTACTTCCTTCCGAAGACAAACGAGTTAGATAGTCATATTGATTTGGAAACGAAACCAGTCGGATTCATTCGTCGCCTTATCGCGATGCAAATTGATTGGATTTTCTTATCTATCGTCGTACCTGTCGTTAAAAACAAAGGAAATTCTTTCTTCGTTTCTAATATGCAATCTTACACCAATATGTATGAACTCATTTTCATTACGTGTTCAATCCTTATTTACTTTATTATTATTCCATACTTTACTAACGGAAAAACAATTGGGAAAGCATTGCTTCGCATTCACGTGAAAGGAAAATCAAATCGTATTACATTAAAAGAACTATTTATTCGCTACGGTATATTTTATTTTGCGTTAGGTGGAATCAATTATATTCTTTCTAGTAGCTCTATTTTAAATCACACAGAGCCTCTAATATTACTCGTTACATTGTTATTCCTATTCATCATTAACGGCCTATTTATTATTCATGTTTTACTACATGTATTTAGCCGGGATAAACTACTATTTTATGAACATATTAGTCATACAAGAAATGCAATTACACTAAAAAAAGCTGACAAATAGCGGGATAAATAACTTCTCCGCATAAGGATTAAAAAACATTCCAAGTTCATCTAGAGATTTCCTCACCTGTAAAAACGAATGAAACTCTGGATATATATATTGTAATTGTTCATACGATAATGTATGCATTTTCCCCCAATGTGGACGCCCTTCATACTTCAGAAAAATCTTTTCCACTTCGCCAAAGTAAGCAGCATATTTCATACCTTTATACATATGAACAGCGATATATGCTGAATCTCTTCCATAGGCCGGACTAAGCCATATATCATCCCCTTTCACATAGCGGCATTCGATTGGGAAGTGCACCTTATACTTTTTCTTTTCAATAAGATTTGAGATTTCTTCTACAACCGTCCTCATATACTTTGAAGGAATGCTATACTCCATTTCATAAAATGGCACCGTACGTGATGTAGCAAATACTTCATAGCTCGGGCCAATTATTTTTGTGTTTGGTACAGCTTTAGCTGATAACCGACTCACGCCTTTACTTATAGAAGGAAACCATTTACATCCTTTAGATAGTAAAGAGAACATCCTATTTTCAAGTAACTCCACCTTTAGTTTATGCCATTTCAAATCACTGCCTTTATTCGTTGTTTCGTTCGTAAGTTTCACTTGTACTTCATCAGAATAAGGAAAAACGAAAAATTCAAAATGACGATGCTTCTTATATTCTTCTAGTTTGTTCATTACAGTGGATAATGACTGTTTTTCACTTTCATAAACGAGTGAATACGCTGGAATAACCTTCAATTTTATCTTTACAATGATACCTAACATTCCAAGTGACAACTGAAACGCTCTCCAATATTCTACGTTCTCAGCTTCCGAACAAACTATACTCTCACCATTAGATAGAACTGCCGTAATCTCTATAACTTGTGTTGATAAACTCCCAAAGGTAATACCCGTTCCATGAGTCCCCGTACTAATCGCTCCTGCAATAGATTGCGAATCAATATCCCCTAAATTTTCTTGCGCATAACCTTTTTCCTCAAGTAACTTCCCTAAATCATATAACTTTGTTCCTGCCCATACTTCAGCAACCATCTTCTCTGCATCAATATTCACAATACCCTTCAATTCATCTAAAGAAACTAAAACTTCTTCCGTTTGCACAAGGGGGGTAAACGAGTGTCCTGAACCGACAACACGAATTTTCTTTCCCTTTTTTCGCGCAAGCCCCACAACTTCTACTACATCTTGTATACTTTCTGGATACATCGTATAATGCGGCGTTCCTTCTACATTCCCTGTCCAATTTCTCCACTTTTGTCCCTTTATAGAAAGCATTGGTCATCCCCCCGATATGTTGAATACTCCCCGACAATCTCTCCTTTTTTAACACGATATAAAAAAGGAAAGCGTTCACATAATTCACCAGCCTTACTATGACGAAACAAAATGGTCTCTCCTATATCCACTCGTTCCTCGCCGTTATAAAAAATTGGCGTTTGTACCTCGCCAGCACCTTCTAAAGCTAATAATTTTGCACCCTTCGGTCTCCAAACTTCAGGCTCTTTATCTTTTCCAACTGCTCCTGAAGCAATATATCCACCACCTAGGCAAGTGTAAATAAACGGGACTGGTTTACGCACAACTGGTAAGGCAAATCCGACCGCTGGATGAAATTTCACCTCTTTATAATAATCAAACAGCTTCGGAGAATAAAAAGCAGAACCTATTGTAATCTCTGAAACTGAATTATCTTTCTCGGTTGTTTTTATGCTTCCTGTTCCGCCTCCATTTACAAACCTTAGCTCAATACCAATGTTTTGTATTGCTTTTACAATATGTTCTCTTCTTTCTTTAACTTCTAGCACTGATTTCTGCTTTAAATACGAAATCACTTTACTTTTCAACCATTGATTCGGTATATAATCGCCCACCCCGGCAATTTGAGCTTCATATCCCATTACACCATCTAACATTAAATATGATGACCTTCTCACCTTTTCTACTACTTTCAACGCATCCTGCACATTTTTTACTGGGGACCTTTGTACACCAAAATGAAATTGAAAGAAGCGACTACTCATATCAATATCCAAACAAACACGAAAACATCCTTTAGATTGCTCAGCAATGTTTTCTAAATACACAATATGCTCTTCACAATCCACCATACAAGTTATAATGAAACCTTCCTTTGTTAACAAACTAATTTCATACAGAGCTCTTTCATCGTAAGCAGGATATCCAAGCAATAAATCATTAAATCCTTGTTCTATTAAAAATAAAATCTCTCTAGGTGAAAAGCACATAATACCTTGAAATCGATCATTTGCAGCTAGTATCTTTTGCATAATCGGAACAGAGCGTAACGATTTACTCGCTATACGAATCTTTTTATTTCCACTTAACTCTATAATCGATTGAATATTTCTATCTAAAGCCACTTCATCCAAAAATGCACAAGGTAATGGAACTTCTTTAAAAATTCCTCGATCCACATTTTTCTCTCCTCTTCTCAATATGTCTTATACATATTGGAAAGAAAGTGTGATTTTCCTGTTTGCAAATAAAAAAAGTTTCTTCTTTACGAAGAAACTTTTTGAAACTACTTCATAGAAATAGTCGCCTCTACTGGATAATGATCAGAGTAATCATTATACGTATATTTTTGGAACCATGATGTAACAGTCCATTGTGGAGATTGCGGCTGTAACACCTTATTCTCTATATACGATGGGTTCGCATGGTCTTTACTTGCAATAATATAATCTAAATACTCTGCAGGACTATCAGGGAAATTATATTTTGCAATACTGTTTGTCGTTGCGTCCCAAGTCGCTGTATGTCCAGTATAAGATGGTACAGAAGCGTTCAATGTTTTAAACATAGATGCATACTCTGAGTCATTCTTGTTCTCTGCATTTATTTTATTTACGTTCATATCACCACCAATTAACACATACTCATTATTTGGTATATTTTTATTTTTAATAAAGTCTTGAATTTCTTTTAATTGGTCTGTACGTACAGATGCAGGTGAAGTTTTTCCGCACATACTATCTTCCGCTTGCAAATGCGTACCAATTACATGAACAAAGTGATCATTTTTCTTAATTTTCGTGTATACAAATCCTTTATTCGATAAATTATCTGGCCCGCATCCTTTTGCAAATACATATTGAATCTTTTCAGCGATTGGCCATTTGCTCACAATCGCAACGCCACCATCTTCAGGAGTTGAAGATGAATAGTTTCCTAACGTTTTATCCCATTCACTTCCACTACTACGACCTAATACTGCTGTTTGATTTGGATATTCTTTCTTCAAATTCCCTAATAAACGATCTGATGCGCTATTATCAAACACTTCATTTAATATAACTACGTCTTGATTCTTTATATAATCTGCCGCCCCGATTAAATCAGCACGCTCAGTTTGTCCCCAGTTCGGATATAAGTTTGTTGATAGCATATATACATTATGCGTCATCACTTTTAATGTATCGTTTTGATTTGTAGACGCTTCTGCTTGAGCTGACGTTCCGCTATATAAAGCTCCTAGACCAACACCTAAGCTAAGTACACCTTTTAGCAATTTACCTTTCACGTTTCATACCTCCATGTATTGTATAGTGATAAAAAGGCCAAATACTCTATTCTGAGATTTGACCTTTTTTAAATACTTAACGATTTCCGTACGTATCAAACCAAAGCTGAATATATCCAGCAGTAACACGTTGTGCATCCATTAAACGCTTACCTGTCATTGGTGTAACTTCAGCGCGCCATTTATCTGCATATTCTTGTGATACAGCAGCTCTCACGAACCAATCTTTCGTATTATCATTTACAATGCCAGCGTAATCTTGTTTCGCAACTACTGCCGCTCCATGAATCCAATCTTCTGGATTCGTACCTTTCCAGTTCCAATATCCATTTCCATCCGTTACTTTATAGTTATCTTTTATCGTATCTACAAAGTTTTCATATTTAGAATGGAACCCTTGTGGATACGAAAGGTTCGTAAAGTTTGCTGCATGCATCGGTTGGTTTACATCCCCTAGATAATGAAGAGATAATCCTAAATAGAAGAATGCTTGTTTCATATCTTTATTTTTGTAAGACTCACCAGCTAATTTAAAATACTTAGCTCCAGTTTCCTTTGCCTGCTTTGCATACGGAATATAAGTTTTCCCATTGTCAGGGTCATAGAAATGTGAAGCAAATGTGCTATTATCATAGTAAGGATTTTCATAGTCAGCAGCATAAATACCGTTCTCTAACTCCGTACGCCATTCATTTAATAGTGCAACTCGATCTTGTTTTACAAGTGTTGTATTACGAGACATAATATCAATTGCACGGTTTACAATCCATAAATGAGAATTCACGCCTTCTTTATGTTTATCTTCAGCAGACCAGCGCGGAATAACTCCAAATCTCTGTCCCCCATCATTTTCATGAGCAAATGCAACACTTTGTAATGGAGCAACTAATGTAATAGCTGCCGCTAAAGCAAGTACTTTCTTTTTCATATAAAATCCTCCATTTTATAATTGAATTATTGTAAACATTTTGTTAGGATCCTATGATGTCGTCCGGTTAACCTATGACTAGAATATCCCACCTTTCAC
>NZ_JBNLYE010000223.1:0-6681 GCF_050172095.1 Bacillus sp. GMs2/2 | reverse complement strand
TATGCAAAAATGCATAATAAAAAACACTGCTTGTATTCTAGATTACAGATTAAATGGAGTGTTGGGTTTCAATTAATATTTGAGTGGAACTTAATGCTAATTTTTTATGCTTAACAGTATGCATATATCATCGTTTATTAAAGTCATAATTGATAAACCTTGTTCAGGGGACGCTCTTCCTGCTGAGCTACAGAATCTTCAAAAGGGAAAGTATAAGCGATTATGCTAGTAATGTATGAAGGAATAATGATGAGAAGCGAATTTAGTAGAAAGTAGTCTTTGGATGTAGTGGTTATATTATTTACGATACCAATCCAAAGGACCTTCAGCACTCAAATCAACAAGAAAAGGGAGTAAGAAATGTAAAGGTAAGCTTATAAGTTCTGGCATAGCGTTCACTGTTTTCTTTGATAGATATTGTCTCATAAAACAATACGGACAATCCTTTTCAAATGTCACGAGTATTGCCCATACATCTTTTATTGTCCACTTCGTTTTACAATACGTACAACGCGTCATGAGGTTCCTCCTCATTTTAAGTTTTCTTCTAGTATACTCCATTCCATTGTAAGAAAGTCATTTGTATTTGGTGTGGTAAAATGTAAGTTGTTTTATTTTTATGTGAATCTATTCAGTCATTTATGAACAATTACATATCATTTGATATTTTTGCAGAATGATAGATTTTCAGTTTCAATATACCAATTGGCCAATATATCCTTTTTACAATTTACTGAAAATCATGTATAACAGAGATACATGATTATTTTATCTCGCTATTTGCGGGCAGTAAGATCCCTTACCTCGAAATTCAGCAAAAGTAAAGAAGTTAGGTTCGGGTCGGAATGCCCGTAAAAGTCCGATTCGTGAGGGTTGATGAAAGTTTCACTTTATAAATATTCAGAAGTAGAGGGAGAAAAGTTGTAATGGTAAGAAAAACGTTCAAGATGCGCGTGTCTAAAAATAGAACGATTTCGATTAATGGATCGATTCTTGATGTGGATGTTACACATGATGAATTTTTACAAGAGTTTGTTGAGTGGGTTGATTCTAAAGGTTGGTCGTTTATGGGAATAACAGATGAGATTACGCCCGAGGAAGCTAGTCAAAAGTTAATAGATTCGTTGATTGATGAGAAGGATAAGAAAGAGTAATTCCTTCTTATTTTTATTGTATATTTATGTTCTTTATCGTAAAAGTATGATATAGTAAAAAATAGTGAAAATTCTTCCAATATAATACAAATTACATATGATTGGTAGATTTATTATTTTGTTAAGGAGTAAATGGAAAAGGGAGAGTCATATGGTAAATTTTAAGAAAATTTTGGTTTTTATTACAGTTATTTGTTCGTTTTTTTTGACGCCCATAACATTGCGTGCTGAGACGAATATTGGAGTAAATCCAGAACAAGTTGCACCACCACCTGCGGAAGGACCGAATGTTTTTAGTCAGTTTGCAACGACAATTGATGCAAAAACAGGAGATGTTTTGTATGACAAAAACGCATATCACCGCGCATTTCCTGCTAGTACGACGAAGGTGTTAACAGCGATTTTACTCATGGAGCATACAAAGCCAGAGGATCAATTTACATTTTCACAATTAGCATTAGATCAAGAGAAGAGTAATTATCAAATTGAGTTTCAACCTGGAGAGACAATTAATAGAAATACTGCGCTTATGATTTTAATGGTGCTGAGTGCGAATGATGTGTCGTATGCGATTGCGGAGCGGATTGGCGGGAGTGTTGAGAATTTCGCTAATATGATGAATGAGAAAGCGAAGCAATTAGGGGCGAAAGATAGCCACTTTGTAACACCGAATGGATTGCATGATCCGAACCATTATACGACGCCGTATGATATGGCTATGATTACGAAGGGTGTGCAAAAGTATCCTGAAATTTTACAAGCGATGAATACGAAAAGAACGACAGTTACGACGTCTAGGCAGACGGTGTCTATTTTTAATAAATCTAATTTTTTTGAAAATCCATATAGCATTGGCGGTAAGACAGGGTTTACGAATGAAGCACGTAATACACTTGTTTTATTAAATGAGAAAGATGGAAATCGTATTATAAGCGTAGTAATGGCTTCTCAAAGACCTGAAATTTATGAAGATTTGAAGCAGATGGCGGAATATTCTTTCGGTCAATTTACGAAGCAAATGGTGCTTGATAAACATAATTGGCATCAAAAAACAACATATTTAAATAAAGATGTTAATTCTGAGTTGGAACAAAGTGCGGAGCTTATGCTTAAGAAAGATGAAGGGAAAAATGTGAAAACTATTTTCCGGGCGGCTTCATTAGATAAAGAATCTTTATATCATAAAGGAATACATCGTGGTGAGGTAGTTGGTGCAGTTGATATTACGAAAAATAATCAAACAATTGCGACGGTAAATGTTCTTTCAACAGAAGATGTCACTTTTACGATGCCTAAAAAAGATACAACTATGCCTGAAGTAAAAGACTCAAATGTGAAAGCAATAAGTGTTGGGATAGGTGCGATTATATTATTTGGAGCAATTTTATATGTAGTGTTGCGCCGAAATACAAAAGGAATGAAATCAGAAGGTAAATAAATTACTAATAAAAAGGCTGTGTAAAATTTTGGCACAGTCTTTTTTCTATATTTTAAATAACTAATAATTGTAAATTTTCTTATTGCAATAACTTAAAGTTCGTTATATCATTTACTTGTGTTCTTGTTAAAGAACACAAGTGGATATTGCATACTTCAAATAATATAAAACAACGGAGAGGGAGAGAGACGATGAAATTAATATGGAAGATAATTAGCAACGCGATCTCATTTGTTTTATTTGCATTGATGGTTTTTTTAGCTTTTGTAGTTATTTCTTCAAAAGCAAGCGGTGGTGATCCGACAGTGATGGGATATCAATTTAAGAGCGTTCTTTCAGGATCAATGGAGCCGACGTTTTTAACAGGATCAATCATTGCAATAGAACCAAACAAAGATGGTTCTAAATATCAAAAAGGTGATGTTATTACCTTTAAAGAGAAAGATCAAAAAATTATCACTCACCGTATTATCGGTGTGAAAGATACAAATGGAAAAGTAATGTATGAAACAAAAGGGGATAACAACAACGGACCAGATTTAGAGCCAGTACTTGCAGAAAATGTAGTTGGAAAGTATGCAGATATTACAGTTCCGTATGTTGGTTATTTACTGAATTATGCGAATTCAAAAGCGGGAGCAGCATTGCTTCTTATTATTCCAGGGGTCTTTTTACTTGGGTATTCCGCGATTTCTATTTTTGGTGCTATTCGTAGCATTGACGGAGAAAAGAAAGATAAAAAAGTAGAACAATCCGTCTAGTTCGTTTGGTTATACTTTCCGTTTAGGAAGTTAACAAATATATATTAAGGGGATATGGACATGACTTTAAAGAAAAAATTAGGAATGGGTATTACATCAGCAGTATTAGGAGCAGCTTTAGTTGGTGGAGGAACATTTGCATTTTTC
Organism: Bacillus sp. GMs2/2; assembly: GCF_050172095.1. Lineage (NCBI taxonomy): Bacteria > Bacillati > Bacillota > Bacilli > Caryophanales > Bacillaceae > Bacillus > Bacillus sp. GMs2/2. The sequence goes on along the minus strand of NZ_JBNLYE010000223.1, from coordinate 3,181 downwards.
AGTGATAAAGAAGTGTCAAATAATACATTTGCGGCTGGAACACTGGATTTAGCATTAAATCCATCAACAGTTGTTAACGTATCGAATTTAAAACCTGGGGATACAATTGAAAAAGAATTTAAACTAGAAAATAAAGGCTCTTTAAATATTAAAAAGGTTCTACTGAAAACAGATTATAATGTAGAAGATGTAAAGAAAGACAATAAAGATGATTTTGGTAAACATATTAAAGTAACATTCTTAAAAAATGTAGATAAGCATGAGACAATTGTGAAACAAACTACTTTAGATAAATTAAAAGGTGACACACTTACAGCTGTAGATAATGATTTATCGGCTTGGTTCTGGGATGAAAAAGGTATTTCAGCAGGTAAATCTGATAAATTCAAAGTGAAATTCGAGTTCGTTGATAATGGAAAAGATCAAAATCAATTCCAAGGCGATAAGTTACAATTAAATTGGACGTTTGATGCACAACAAACAGCAGGTGAAGAAAGATAATAAGAAAAAGGGCTATCACATGGATAGCCCTTTTTCTATTTTTCTAGTATTTGTCTATCAATTTTAATAGTTCTTTACTATAATATAGATAATGTTCTGTATAAAGAACGTGATGTTCGATGGGAGAGATTAAGATGCTGAAAAGACCGCGTAATTTTAAAAAGATGCTTATATTGCCGTGTATGTGTTCTATTACGTTTTATTTAGGATCTCAAATTATGACGCATACAGAAGCGGCGTTCATTCATGAAACGAAAGTAGAAGCGACGCTTTCTACAGCAATTATATTTCCGAAAACAGTTAATACGTTAAAAGAGCAATCTGAGAAACATAAACAGTTTATTGAGCGTGAGTATGGAACGATGAAGGGAAAATCGAAAGCAACTTCTATTGAAGAAATAAAACAGGCGATTTCTGTATGGCAACAAGGGCGTGAGAAAATTGTTGCTGAGAAGGAAGCCCTGCAAAATGTATATACTGAAATAGAAGCTCCTTACAATCAAATACAAGAAGAATTAAAGGTAAATAAAGATGAATCGATGCAGCAAGTGTCCATATATGTAAATGAAGGCTTCCGCAGTATCAAAGAGAAGCGTGACTATATTGAGAAAGAAATTAGCTTGAAAGCTATTGATGAGCAAATTCAGGCTCTTCAGCAACAATTAAACGTTGCAATTGAAGCAGAAGAACAGAAGAAAGCAGAAGAACAGAAGAAAGTAGAAGAACAGAAGAAAGCAGAAGAACAGAAGAAAGCAGAAGAACAGAAGAAAGTAGAAGAACAGAAGAAAGTAGAAGAACAGAAGAAAGCAGAAGAACAGAAGAAAGTAGAAGAACAGAAGAAAGCAGAAGAACAGAAGAAAGTAGAAGAGCAAAAGAAAGCGGAGTAACTGCTTTAGTGAAACAGCCGGAAAACAAGAATGTGGTGTAAGAGAGAGTGAACGAATAAGCAAGACTAGTAATATTTATACGAGTGTGAGGGAACGTTAGCCCTCACCTCTTTGTTTTTCTTTTTTCTTATAGTATTAAATGATTTGAGTGTGAAAAAAGTTATAAATTATCATTGTTTTTTTCTGAAAAGTCTAAATGATATTGAGAAATAAAAATAACTGAAAATATTAATAAATATGTGTTGTGTTTATATAGGGTTGTTCGTTATAATGAACATAAGGTTTTTAAAAAAGAACGCATATTAGCCAAGCTAATATAGTTTTCTTTACATCTCTTATTGAAAAATAAGTGATAAAAATATAAAAAAAAGCTAGGGGGAATTGATTGTGAGTCTGAAAAAGAAATTAGGTATGGGAGTTGCATCAGCAGCATTGGGGTTAGCTTTAATTGGTGGAGGAACATTTGCATTCTTTAGCGATAAAGAAGTATCAAACAATACATTTGCAGCTGGGACGTTAGACCTTACATTAAACCCTAAGACGCTTGTAGATATTAAAGATTTAAAACCAGGGGATTCTGTTAAGAAAGAGTTCTTATTACAAAACAGCGGTTCGTTAACTATTAAAGACGTTAAATTAGCAACAAAGTATACTGTTAAAGATGCAAAAGGTGATAATGCTGGTGAAGACTTTGGTAAGCACGTTAAAGTAAAATTCCTTTGGAACTGGGATAAACAAAGTGAGCCTGTATACGAAACAACTTTAGCAGACTTACAAAAAGTTGATCCAGATCTTTTAGCTAAAGATATCTTTGCTCCTGAGTGGGGAGAAAAGGGTGGATTAGCAGCTGGTACAGAGGATTATCTATGGGTACAATTTGAATTTGTAGATGATGGAAAAGACCAAAATATCTTCCAAGGTGATACATTGAATTTAGAATGGACATTCAATGCTAACCAAGAAGCTGGGGAAGAAAAATAATAAAAAAGCGGGTATTCCCGCTTTTTTTTATAAAGAAAAAGAAGTGCTGGTTGTAAGCACTTCTTTCTATTATTATTTTTGATTTTGCTTCCACTTTGTAAATTCAAGAAATTCACGAAATTGTTCTTTGGAGACACCAGAGTTCATTGCATCTTTAACGAGTTGTGTCCATTCGGAGTCTAGGTTAGTTTCCTTTGTTGTTTCATCATGAAGTAAAGTATCAACTGGAATTTGTAGAACTGCTGCGATCTTTTCAAGAAACTGAATGGAAGGGTTTTTTTGTAAATTGCGTTCTATAGAACTAATGTAAGATTTAGCAACGCCAGCTTTTTCGGCAAGTTCAGTTAATGAAATCCCTTTTTGTAAACGAAGGCGTTTTATACGTTCTCCAATCATATTTGCGCACCTTTCTATCAATATGTAGTTGTCTTATGATGTCATTATTATAACATAAACTTCGTTAAAAAGAACAAACCTATTGAGCCTGACTGGATGGCTTCATACGTTGGAAAAATTGCTCGATGTCTTGCATGGCGATACCAGCATCTAGAGCTTCAAGTATTAAATCAATCCATTCTTGATCCAGTGCGTCTGTCTTATCTTTGTACAAATGTAATTCCTCCCTAATTATCGGTCATAATTGCTGCTACAGAATACATGATAATGCAATCCGATTTTGTGTTTTATATAGTGAATTATCAAATATTGTGTAGATGAAACAAAGATAAAATCCCCATTAAACTCCCTCTATGGAAATTATAAATTGTTCGATAAAAACTTTCAATATTTTCAGAAAACATTGTTGAATTGTG
>NZ_JBNLYE010000222.1:0-6706 GCF_050172095.1 Bacillus sp. GMs2/2 | reverse complement strand
CGTAGGAAAGGGTAATATAAAATGAACTGGAAAAAAGGCGGATTATGGGTTATTATTTTTTTTGTTGTAAAAGGCACGATTTCTACACTTTTAATCGTTACAGGTGCTAAATATTTTGATTTATCATTTATGCAACTTATCTTATTAATTCTGACCTTATTAGTGATTTCTCTAATAAGTCGAAAATTGCTGTATAGACATAAACAAAACAAAAAGCAAAAAGAGCTAAATATATAAGGAAGCCCCAGAGACCGTTGGATTTCTGGGGTTTTATTTTGATAGTTTTTTCGCATGTATATCAATTTAACAGAATAGGTTGTCCAAAATGATAAAATCGATGATGTTTAAAATGCGTCAGTTATTTTTAACAACGATTGATACCCGTATTTCTACAATCTATATAAATGGCTCAAGCTTCACATCTTATGAATTCCTTGAAGCGCTAAACTTAAGCAAAATAATGAACTATGGAAGAAAGTTGAGGGAGCCAATCGCATATGTTTTATTGAAAGGATGTGATTGAATTATGGAACGGCCGAATTGGGGAATTGGAGGATTAGTATTCGTTGGCTGTATGTTTCTTGGTGGAGGAGTGGGATCTATGTTAGGTAATGCCCAAACTGGATGGCTAATAGGAATGGGCGCTGGATTTCTTGGTATGGCTTTAACGAGACTGTTCAGAAAATAATGTAACTGGGATTCTTCTTCTGGTAAATAAGGAAATATGTAAGTAAGTCATGACATAAGAGTTCTATAAATTATAGTTAGAATCTTCTCTTTTGTATTTGTTTTTTCTAAATTTCTCCATACATAGATACGATTCTCAAGTCGGAGGATAGCACCTTAGGGTGTCTTTTTTATGCTTTTTAAAAATGTCTTACCATATAATAGCTGAGTTTTGCTTTCAGTCTCCGATGCCCATTAAGCATAGAATAAAAATTCTGCACCATTTAAACTCTGATAACAATTCATACAATCAAGAATAATTGAGTTAATAGCTTTCGGTAGATTGCCATCATTTTTTTTATAATAGATTAGATTCATTGCCGTTTCAGACCTATGTATGAATTCATAATCTAATAGTAAAAGGAGGAATGATTAAAGGTATGGCGGTTAATGAGGAATCAATTTGTCAACAGTTTGCAAGAATCATTGGCGGTCAAGAAGGATTCGCCGGTGGGAAATGCGTGGCAACAATAAACCGAGATGAAATACGAGCAACAATCTTAGGAAAACGTTTTAGAGTAACAACTTCCTTTTCATTCGAATCACGAGACAATAAAACCGGACGGGCATTATGCCTAGGCCGAGTAGCACTCTTACAAAAAGAAGTCACTGAATTTGTGGCGACAATTATTAAACAAGGAATAATCGTTTCGTCTATACACAATGAGTGGTTATGTGATGATCCAAATTTAATTTACGTTAATATCGAAGACGTTGATGATCCACTAAATTTTGCAAGAAAAGTGAGAAGAGCGTTATGCACGTAATCAATTTCTTTAGTTAAACGAGTCATTATATTAAATTGAAAAGTTCAGCGTGTTGGATGGTTTTATAAAACGAAAGAAGGTGTTTCATATTTGGAATGCCTTTTCTTTATGTTTTCGTTACTAATGTGGGTGGTTAACTGATTACATGCTGTTTATCTTGCAACAGCAAGAAAACTGGATGAGGTATCTTTAAAGGTGTTTGACTGTCTATAGATACCATATTTTATCAAATGTTATTAGCATATCATAAAACGATAAGGGAGAAATCGCCAGAGAAATACGTCAAATTAGTCATTCCTTCTATAATCTAAAGGGACGATTTGGTTTTCGAAAAATAATAGGTAAATCATTTGACAATTAAAATAATCTACTTTAATATATGTGCCATAGCATATATATGGTGAAACAAATACATTCATTGTGAATGATTGACTGGTATGCTGTATCCTTTTATATCTTAATTTATAGAGGTGATATATGAACTTACATGATTTAATAGGCTATCTTGTTCACCGTACTGATGTGAAAATGACCAATTATTTTACGAAGAAATTAAAGCCGTATGGAGTTACGCCAGAGCAGTGGGGGATTATTAGTGTTCTTTGTAGCCAAAGGAGCACTACTCAAAAAGAGTTGGCGGAAGCTATTGATAAAGATCAAACTACTGTTGTTAGAATGATACAGTCAATGGAGAGAAAAGGGATTGTAAGGAAGGCTTTGAATGACCAAGATAGGCGTTCACATAACCTTTTTTTAACTGAAAAAGGCGACGAGCTAAAGAAAACAATCTTGCCTGTAGTGAAAGACGCTCACCATTTCGTTACGAGTAATTTGAGCGAGGAAGAAATTAAAGTATTACAATCGTTATTAAACAAATTGTATGATACACACTATTAATATTTGTTCCTTATTGATGCTATGCTATTCATAAGGAACAAACTTTGTTTTAGGTATTATATATGCTGTAGCATATAATTTTTTGTTTGGACGAATGGGAAGATAACTTTATTTTGTATGATATCTGATTCAGGGTCACTTTTTTGCTTAGTACCAGTCAAATTTTTTATATTATATATGCTATAGCATGTAATTTCTGGCCCTTTAATATTGAAAAGGGTAATGTAAATTGAAGCGACTTCCATACGGGTAATCTCAGGAAATAGGATAAAGGTAGTGACTACTATCTGAACAATACTGAGTTTTTACCAAATAATAAGAAAGGTGTGATTACTATTTTAATTTTCATCAATATTGTAAAAGTAGTGTTGTTTCTGTTCTTTTTAATGACAGGAACGAAAATTATATCCGGGAAAATGGCAGATGAGTTCAAACGATTTGGTTTACCTTCGTTTTTTAATTTCTTAACTGGAGCTTTTGAGATTGTAGGAGCGATTGGAATGTTGATAGGAATCTGGATTCCAGTAATAGCTTTATGGGCAGGAGTGTTATTAGCTGGTACGATGCTTGCAGCCGCATTAACTCTAATTGTATTAGCGAGAGATCCCTTTAAGAAAGCGATACCTGCACTTGTTTTGTTTGTCCTTAGTTTAGGGATAAGTTTGTATCACATTTTTTAAAAATAACCGAAAACTATTAAACTTTCACTTTATGCGTTCAAGTTACTATCATTATGTGATTATTTTACAAATAGGGGGATTCTCAAATTAGTGCTTGAATAATAATAGCAATACGGATTTAGACATTACTATCATTTGAATCATAATCAGTAAAAGAACGGGAAGAATTTTATATTAAAATAGGAGTGAGTGAAGGTGGCATATTTACTACAAGTTGATTTTCCGTTTGAAGGTCCTTTTGGTGAAGAAATGGAAAAAACATTTTGGGATTTAGCAAATAGTATTAACGAAGAAGAAGGATTTCACTGGAAAATATGGACTGAGAATGAAGAAAAAAAAGAAGCTGGAGGCATTTATGTATTTGAGGAAAAACAAGATGCTGAAAAATACGCTGAAATGCACAAGAACAGACTTGAAGCAGTTGGTGTTAAAGATATTAGAGTAAGAATTTTTAACATCAATGAAAAATTAACGGAACTGAATCGTGGGTATATTAAATAATTTCGACAGTCGGAGCAAGCGTAAAAAGGAGGGGGGATAATCCCCTCTTTTTTAATTCTTAAATTGACGGTGAGGGGACTTGCACAAAAAAATCCCTATATAAATAGGGATTTGTATATCGGTATATTGTTCCTTGGAAAAGGATGTATGAAGTGTAATATATGAGAGTTCTTACATTTGTGAAAGTGATGTAAAAGTACTTTAAATAAATTTTATTGAAATAATTTCTTCTCCTTTAATTCTTTCAGTCTGCTTTTTCTTAACGTTCCATGCCCATCAAGCTAAGAAAACAGATGAACCCAAAAACAAAAAAACTTCGCAAAATTTGTGAGAGAAAAGGAGAGATAAAGGTATTTTAACCTTATCTCTCTTTTTCTATATTAATTTATTTTCAGGTAAGGAGTTGATTAGTTATTACTAGTAATAAGAACGTGAAGAAGTGTTGATGCCGGGTTGGAACTGTTGTAAAGGTTGAGGGGGATGCAAGGAAATATCAGAGATGTGCATGATGATTTGGCGCAGGGGTATTAATCCATCTTCTATGAAATCGTGGGATTATATAAGCAGTTATTATCCTGGGGATTTTAAAATAAAACCTACCTAATTATAGAAGTGATTTGAACGTAAGGAAATTGTAAGAAATGCATAAGAAAAAAGAAATTTTTATTATGTAGGATACAAATATAGAGAAGCACAAAAGAGGGAGGATAAATAGGATTTATTTATACGAAAACCAAACTAGTAATAAGTACATTCTAAATAAAAAAATCATTTATGGTACTAACATACATGTGAAAAAGAGAGGTTTTACCGTTTGTTACGACAGTAGGGATAAAGCCAGAATAGTAGTTTATGTGATGTTTGTAATTGAACAAATAAAAGATGAAATTAATCATTTATCTAAGGAGGCATTTTTTTATGGAAAATAAATTATCTGGGGTGTTAGCCGCTACTTTGGCTCTAACGATGAGCCTGCCAACAGGAGCGATAGCGTCTTCTAGCAGTAAGGCTCCGGTTGTATCTAGCCAAGAAGTTGCTAGCAAAGATTTAGAGAAGATTGCTGCAGAGAACGCTGAACTACTCACGAAGTCCTATGAGACGACTAGCGTGCAGTATGCGCTGATTGATAATGGTAAACTTATTTTGTCGGGGCAGACAGGCAAGAACGACATAGAAGGGAAAGAACCATTAACTAAAGATACTTTATACGGAATTGGTTCAACCAGTAAAGTATATACAGCAGCGGCTGTTATGAAACTAGTAGACGAAGGAAAAGTTGATTTGGATGCTCCTGTTACTGGCTATATTCCTGAGTTCAAAATGAAAGATAAACGATATAAACGCATTACACCGCGTATGCTGTTGAATCACTCCTCAGGTTTGCAAGGTTCGACGTTCAATAATGCATTTTTATTTAAAGATAATGATGCTTATGCCCATGATATCTTGTTGCAACAATTGTCCAACCAAAACTTGAAGGCAGACCCTGGCGCGTTTTCAGTATACTGTAATGACGGTTTTACGCTGGTTGAGATCTTGGTAGAAAGAGTCAGCGGTATGAGTTTTACTGAATTTCTACATCAAAAGTTTACAGAGCCATTAAAACTGAATCAAACGATAACATCGCAAGACAAATGGGAAGACGAAAAGCGGGCTGGACAGTATTCTCCGACATACCAGGGACAGCTTCCAAGTGAAATGGTAAATGTGATTGGTACGGGAGGAATCTCCTCTACTGCAGAAGATGTGGTGCGATTCTCACAAATATTTATGGGACTGGGAAAAGAAATTCTCTCTAATAAAGCAGTCAAGGCGATGGAACAAGAAGAATATAAAAAAGGAATGTGGCCAGGAGATAGCGGAAATATGTTCAACTATGGTCTTGGCTGGGATAGCGTGAAACTATACCCATTCAGTGAATATGGGATAAAAGCGTTGACTAAGGGTGGGGATACGATGCTGCAACATGCTACATTGGTCGTGCTTCCAGAACAGAAGATGGCAGCAGCTGTATTGTCCTCCGGTGGGAGCAGCATGACAAATCAACTGTTGGCAAATAAATTACTGCTAGCTAGGCTTAAAGAGAAAGGGGCAATTAAGGATATAAAACCAGATAAATCCTTCGGCAAGCCAGTCAAGGCTAAAGTGCCTCAAGATGTGGTAAAAAAAGCAGGATTGTATGGAAATATCCAAAGCCATTTCAAAATAGAGATTACGAAGAAGGGAGAACTGTTTTTACCAACTAAACCGGAAGAAAAATATGTATATACGGCGGATGGAAGCTTTATAAATGAAAAGGGTACTTCCAAGCTTAACTTCGTCACTGAGAAGAATGGAAAAGTTTATTTAAGAGAGAGCACATATGAATTATCACCGGGATTGGGGCAAAATGTGCTGACTCACTATTTAGCTCAGAAATTAGAAAACAATGTGTTACCGAAGAAAACAGCTGCTGCATGGGCGAAGCGCGAGGGCGGCAAGTTCTACCTTGTTAACGAAAAATTTAATTCTATAAATTATCTAGGACAACAAATACCTCTTAACACACAAATTACGATCAAGGATGGTTATTGGGACGGCAAAAAAATTACAGGTCCGAATACGGCGACGCATCAAATTCAGATTCCTGTGATGAATGGGAGGGATACGAAGGAAGCTCATTTCTATACAGAGAATGGTACTGAATATATGGAGATGGCCAGCTTTTTATACGTCAGTGAATCTAACGTAAAATCCCTTGATGCAGGTCAATTATCGAAAGTTACACTGCAAAAAAATGGGCATGCGAAATGGTTTACGATTCCGCAAGAGGCAGCAGGGAAAACAATGAATGTGGAGTTGCCATCAGGAAGTTCATTCGCGGTGTATGATGGGAATGGAGTATGCGTCAATTTTAGCGTTGTTAGTAATAATAACAAAGTGAAACTACCAGAGAACGGAACGGTTGTATTTGCTGGCGCACCGAACTCCGAATTTACAGTCACATTGAACTAGCTACAACTCGGGATAGACTTCAATAAAACAGTGCGACATGGAAAAGATATTTTATTTGTATCTTAAGTATTACCTTAAATGATATTACACTTAAATTCTTAGCTTAATAGCAATGGGATAGCACCACATGTCTACTAACCT
>NZ_JBNLYE010000221.1:0-6720 GCF_050172095.1 Bacillus sp. GMs2/2 | reverse complement strand
TTTATGTTAGACTTTCTTTATACATGTAATAAGAGTTTGACTCAAATTGTATAGTTGTACAATTCATAAAAAGAGCACTTCCTTTAAAGGAAGTGCTCTTTTTATCTTATATAACCATAATAATATAAAATAATTTTATTTTCCTTTGTTTTTGGGAGAGAGAGCTGGCTGGGGGTTTGGGGGCTAGCCCCCAAGAATTCAACGTAATAAGATATCAGAAAGATAGATTATTTAGGACGATAAAACTGGGTGTTTCGGCAGGTATAATGGAAAATCCAAGTCGTACAGCAAAAATCTTTGTTTTTGGTCTGATCGGCTTGGCGAAAGACAAACCCCTGCCGAAAAAAGTTCCGCAAGGAGGAAAGAAAAAAAGAAAAGCGTTAGCTTTTAGGTGAGGATAAACGAACCGCCTTTTTTCTTTCCAAGGTGGAGATTTTCAGAAGCAACGCGAAGGAAAATACTACCTGTTCCTTGCGGAACTTTTAACCCTATATATATAGAGTGAGAAGGAAACGACTTTTAAAAGTGCTATAAACGTTGTTATATCAATGGTTTTCAAGATTTTCATAGTTCTTGATTTTAAGAACCATAGTTCTTGATTTTAAGAACTATGAAAATCTTGAAATTTAAAAAACCTAAGCTAAAAGCTTAGGTTAAAATAATTTTACAGGTAATTTTTTTAATTCTTTAGGAACCCTAGAAAATATAGCTTTTAATGTAGGATTAATATCCTCTTTATTACCTGCAAAAATAATATTCGGATTTACAAAATATGCGTTAGCTTTAGCATTTTTACCTTCGATTCCAGTTTCAGAAACTGCTAGAATTCCTTTGGTTACTAATGATTTAATTATTGGATTAATATTATTTTTAGTTCTTTTCAATAAACATGCAATATCTGTTTGAGTTAATGGAACAGGATTCTTTTTATGTATATCATCTACAATGCAATTTGATAAAAAACCTATTTTTCTACTGATTTTCCAAAGAAAAACAATTTCTTTGTTATCTAAATAATTTAGTTCTTCTACATACCCAATATTATCTTGTATAAATTGAGCAAATTTTACTCTTGATTGCGGAGATCTCTTCGTACCTATGTAAACTTCTTTACCACCAGTAGCTTTGCTCAAAACTTTTAATGCTTCATCTACTGTTTCTTGATTCACTCCATGATGTTCTTTTTCAAAATGTTTCTGATTAATCTCTAAATCACGTTTTCTAGCATTTTTCTCCGCATCTTCAAAGTTAATAATATTTTTATTCACTTTTCCACTCCTTATTTGTAGAAGGAGTTTATACAATATGGTAGAATAAATTACTCAAGATTCTAAAACAAAGATAAACTCCGCTCTATTTATTAATAAAAAACTCCCTTAAGTTTCTGAGGCTTCGAGGGAGTTTTTTATTTTCCAAAAGATTCTATCTATCATTATAACATGGAAATATTGCCTAAAATAATAGAAAAACCTACCATAAATCGGTTTTAAATACCATTTTTATACTTATTACAGATCATTCTTCAAAAACGATGATGATTCGTTTTCTCTTTTACAAAAGTAAAAGCAAAAATAAAGGCACCTAGCCCAATCACACCTATTATAATCGCCATCACAAGCCAACCCCATTCGAATGTTTGCGCTACCATTTCATATAATGTTGATACCCCTAACACATTCCAAATTCCCCACTTTAAACCTGTTACCATAACTACTGCAATCAGAGCATACAACAATACTTGTACAACAGATACACACACTTCCTCAATTTTCTTCGTCTTGATCCGCATCTTTTGTACTTCGCTTGTTTTTTCTTTAATGGTATACACTTTCTCAGAGAAATCTTTGACAATCTCATCTGTTTTTGTATCAAATCTTTTTCCCACCATCTCATTCATTTGTCCAAAATAGTGGTTTAATGTTTTAGTAAGACTATCTCTCAAGGCTTGATCTGTTTCTTGTAATTGTTCGATTTTGTTGTTCAAGTTCTCGTTGTTTTTCCTGTTCATTTTGCTGACGGAGAGTATTTGCTCGCTCATAAACTTGTTGTTCTTCTCGATACTTTCGGCTAATTGGTCGATACGTTGTGCGATCAGTTCGTTCTGATACTCTATCTCTGACATTCTCACTCGATAATTGATTTGCTCGCTTGTGCTCATTTCCATCGATAGATTGTCTTCTTGTTTGACTTTCGCTAATTCGTCGCTCAAAGCCATATTCTATTCCTCCTATTTCATAGTCATAACCTAACTTACTTCCTCTTACCCATTTTAAAGCCTCTGGATGCTTGTAGGAGATTGTTTCTCCTCTTAATCTAGTTTTGATACCTAGATTATCTAAAAACTCTGAGAGACCCTTTAAATCGTTCGTACGAGTTTTCGCTACATCAACTGCTTGTCGTATTTCGTCTTTCCATGATGTTTTTCCTTTTTTTAGTATTGATTTCTCTGCTGCCGTGTATCTTACCGATGCTTTTTTTTCTACTACGACTGACAATCCTCGTTCCTGACAAATCCTATCATTCTCACTTTTTATCAAGTCTCGTTGTTTGTTACTACTATGATACTTTTTACCAGTTTCGATATTAACGGAGTTTATCACGATATGATTATGGATATGTTCTGTATCCGCATGCGTATAAATCACAACTTGATAATCTTTAGCAACAGATTGAGCCAATTCTAAACCAATTTCATTGGCTTGTTCTGGCGTTACTTCTCCAGGTTTAAATGACTGAATAATCGTATGCGCTTGGATTCCATTATCTTTCCCATACAGCATTCTTAATTCCTTAAAATTTGATTTTGCATACTCAACATCACAATTATGACCACTTTTTTCTACTGCCCGTTTTTCAGCATAATTTATTGTTTTACTTGCTGATTTTGTATTCCCTAATTTAGTTGTTGCCATAACTCGCTCACTTCTTTTCGCAATTGCTCAATATTATAATTTAAACGTTGCCAATCTATATTCTCATCCTGATGCGTATGACAATATTTTGCAATTTGATTCATGTTGTTCCCCATCTGACTCAAATTCCTTGCAATAATTTGTCTCGTCTCCATATCAAATTTTGGAGAAATTAAACGACTCCCTTGTGCCTTTTTCTTTACGAAATTCGGCACACTCATTCCCAAAGTTTCCGCTGACTGCTGCAACTTTGTAAATTCGTCATCACTCACCCGAAAACTGATTTGTCTGCGCTCTTTTCGGTTCGGAATCTTCCGAAAATTGCTAGCCAACTTTTTATCTTGTTCACTCATCAAACCCCATCCCTTCATTCCGTTTGCAACGGAAGCGTCATTCCAAATTGGTCGTACTATCTCCAATTTTATCATTGACGCAAGGGATTTGGCAAGCGTCGCATTTGCTAGCCACTTCGTGGCGCAAATACAGCTTGTTGGGGGTCTCCCCCAATCCCCCTTTGTTTTTTGCTACCGCAAAAAATGGCTTGCATACGCTAGCCATAAAAGATACAAACCTTGGACGTTGTCCAAACCTACTGGGGAACTCTTCCCCAGACCCCATATAAAAAAACACCCCCAACCCCCTCACTTTTTGAGGGGGCTCCCTCGCCGGTAGGCAGGTTCAAACGGGTACCGTTTGAAACCATCAAGAGGGTCTGGGTGTTGCGCAATTTGTCAACTCCTTAATGCTCACTTCGTTCCGCTTACCGTTGACAAATACCATATTTTTCATGATATACTGTTTTTGTATCTGTAAAATGGTTATAGCTGTTGTACTTGCTTACTTAAAAAAGAGAAACCTTCTTCTTTTTTATTCATAGCGTAATGCTTCAATCGGATCTAATTTAGCTGCTTTATTTGCTGGAATTAATCCAAAAATAATACCAAGTGTCATTGAAAATAATACCCCTCCAACAACTACTTCCAATGAAACGAGCGGTGGCCATTTTGCAAATGTCGAAACAATATATGCTCCACCATAGCCTAAACCTATCCCAATTAATCCACCGATTAATGTTAACATTACAGCTTCTATTAAGAATTGTAATAAAATTTTCCCTCGTGTAGCTCCTAATGCTTTTCTTACACCAATTTCACGTGTGCGCTCTGTTACAGATACTAACATAATATTCATAACTCCAATGCCACCAACAATCAATGAAATTCCTGCAATACCGCTAATAATCATTGTCATGACATTTGTCATTTTTGAAATCCCTTCCTGGATTTCTTTTAAATTCATCACTTCATATTTTCCAGTAAACTCAGTTGATTTTCGGCTATTTAATATATCTGCCGCTTTTTTTCCGGCATGATCTAATTGATCTACATCTTTTGCTTGCACCGCAATACTTTGTATTTCTTCTTTCCCATACAAAGTTGGCCATAAAGTAAGTGGTAATAATGCTTCAGAATCTCCCATTCCCATAAATCCACTTTCTCCTTCATATACGCCTATAACTTGCAATGGTTGTCCTTTGATTTCAATAATCTTCCCCACTGGATTTTCATTTGTAAATACTTTCTTTTCTACACCAGAACTAATCATGATTACATTATTTCCGTACTCTATATCAGATGCTTGTAACGAACGTCCTTTGTTGATTTTCACTTTGTTTACTGCAAAATATTCTTCATCCAATCCCTTTATCGTAACCATTTCTTTTTTATCTTGTACATCTACTGTTTCCATACTTGTATTTGTCTTAACCACATTTTTAATTTCCGGAAGTTTCTTCAGTTCAAAAATATCTTCTTCAGTTAATCTGGGTTGCTCCATTTTATCCATACCAAATACATCATTTATATCTGCATGATATTGAATGGAAATCACATTATTTCCTGTCCCAACAAATTGTGATTTTAAGGCAGCTTCTCCACCTTTTCCAATTGCTACCACAGTAATAATCGAACCTACACCGATAATAATACCAAGCATCGTAAGAACTGAGCGTAGTTTGTGAGCTAGAATAGAAGATAAAGCAATTTTTATACTATCTAGTAAACTCACGATACACACCCTCTATCTTCTGTAATTTTGCCATCTCGTAATACAATACGGCGAGATGAATACGCTGCTACTTCCTCTTCATGCGTAACCATAACAATCGTTGTACCTTCTACATTTAGCTTTGTGAAAATATCCATAACTTGCTCACCAGATTTCGTATCAAGCGCTCCCGTTGGTTCATCAGCCATAATAAAAGTTGGATTATTTGCAATCGCTCTAGCAATGGCTACACGCTGTTTCTGTCCACCTGATAGTTCATTTGGCAAATGATGCACACGGTCAGCTAATCCGACCTTACATAGTGCCTCTAAAGCACGTTTGCGACGCTCCGCTTTCTTCACACCACCATATACAAGCGGAAGCTCAACATTTTCCACTGCGGAAAGACGAGGTAGTAAATTAAAATGCTGGAATACAAAGCCAATATATTCATTACGAATTAAAGCAAGCTTTGACTCGTCTGCTGTTAAGATATTCACGTCATTTAGCATATATTCGCCTTCTGTTGGACGATCTAAACAACCGATAATATTCATAAGCGTTGACTTACCAGAACCAGACGGTCCCATAATTGAAACGAACTCACCGCTCTGAATCGTTAAATTAATACCATGCAAAATCGGCACCGCCAATTTTCCTTGATCATACGTTTTAGCAATATGATTTAACGTAATCATTTCTCTTTCACTTCCATTCCGTCATACACGTTGTCGGAAGGATTTTTAACCACCTTTTGCCCCACTGTTACGCCTTCTACAACCTCTGTCCAGTCTCCATCAGTAGAACCTTTTTTCACATTTTGTTTACGAAGCTTCCCTTTATCCTCAACATAAACAAATGCATCATCGCCTTTTTCTACAATGCTTTTACTTGGGACAGCAATCATCGTCTTATTCTCTAAGTTTACTTGCAGAGAAACGTGATAACCTGAAGATAAACCATCTTGACTATCAAGGCTAGCTTTATATGTATATTGAGACATATTTTGAGTCGCTTCGCCTACACCTCCAGCTTGAGCTATCTCTGTACTCGTTGGGAACTCACTTACCTCTGTAATCTTCCCTGTCCACTTCTGCTTACTATTTGCTTTCGCCGTTACAGTGAATGTTTGATCCTTTTGAATTTGTGACTTCTGAAGCTCAGTTAACGTACCTTGAACTTGGAATGGCTCTTTAGAAGCTACTTGTAAAAACACTTTTCCTTGACCACCTAACGCTTGAGATGAACTTTGTGCCGCATCTTTATCTAACTTTTGAACAATTCCAGAAAATTTACTATAAATGATAAGTCCCTTCTGTTTTTTCTTTAATTCTTCCTTTTGTAATTTACCTTTTTCTTTCTCAAGATCAATAGTCTTTTGTTGCATTTCTAATTCACTTACTTGTTCATCCATTGGATCTGTTACTTCTTTCCCAGCTCCGCTATCTTTTGCCTTCTTAATTTCTTTCTTCAACGAATCAATCTTCTTTTTCCCTTGATCATAACGTATATCTGCCATGTTCTGATCAAGCTCAACTTGTTTCATTTGTAAATTAATTTCTTCATTATCATAAGAAAAAAGTTCTGTTCCTTTATCTATTTCTTGTCCTTCTTTAACCAAAATTTTTTTTACTTTCCCTTTTGTAGAATCTGTATAAAAGCTCTCTATATTTTCAGGTTTTACTTGCCCAGAAATTAATTTTGTACTATTAAAATTTCTTTCTTTTACTTTTTCAAATTTTATATCTGTTTTTGAATCGCT
>NZ_JBNLYE010000220.1:0-6767 GCF_050172095.1 Bacillus sp. GMs2/2 | reverse complement strand
TGAAAGGTTCTGAGAATTTTATTAGGAGCACAAAACGATTTTAGGATAGCTTTAAAGCTAGTGTAAAATGACGTTTGCTTCATCATTTTCAGGGCCGAAAGGAATTAGGGGAAAGCATCTTGTGTTAAAATGCGGCTATGAATCATCTAAGAGGGGGAAGTGAAGTGGCAAACAAAGAATTGAAAAGGGGTTTAGAAGCACGTCATATTCAAATGATTGCTTTAGGCGGAACGATTGGTGTTGGTTTGTTTATGGGATCAGCCAGCACAATTAAATGGACAGGTCCGTCAGTAATGCTTGCTTATGCAATTGCAGGTATTTTCATCTTCTTCATCATGCGTGCCATGGGAGAAATGTTGTATATGGAGCCAAGTACAGGCTCATTTGCGACATTCGGTCATAAGTATATTCATCCACTAGCTGGTTATATGACAGCGTGGAGTAACTGGTTCCAGTGGGTTATCGTTGGGATGTCAGAAATTATCGCGGTTGGAGCGTATATGCAATATTGGTTCCCGGATTTATCAGCTTGGATACCAGGTATAATTGCAATGGTTATTCTTGGTGCAGCTAACTTAATTTCTGTGAAGTCATTTGGTGAATTTGAATTTTGGTTTGCGATGATTAAAATCGTTACGATTCTATTAATGATTATTGCAGGATTTGGCCTTATTTTCTTCGGAATTGGTAACGGCGGAGAAGCGATTGGCATATCTAATCTTTGGTCAAATGGCGGTTTCTTTACAGGTGGTTTTTCAGGATTCTTCTTTGCATTATCACTTGTAGTTGGAGCGTATCAAGGTGTGGAATTAATTGGTATTACTGCTGGTGAAGCGAAGGATCCAAAGAAGACACTTACAAGAGCGATTCAAAGTACAATTTGGCGTATTTTAATTTTCTACATCGGTGCTATTTTCGTTATTGTAACTGTGTATCCGTGGGATCAATTAAGTACAATTGGTAGCCCGTTCGTAGCAACTTTTGCGAAGGTTGGTATTACGGCAGCAGCTGGCCTTATTAACTTCGTTGTTATTACAGCAGCAATGTCTGGTTGTAATAGTGGTATTTATAGTGCTGGACGTATGCTGTATACGTTAGGTGTAAATGGACAAGCACCGAAATATTTCACGAAACTTTCTGGAAATGGTGTGCCTTTATTTGGTACAGTTGGCGTAATTATCGGTCTGGCGGTTGGTGTTGTTTTAAGTTACATCGCACCGAAAAACTTATTCGTATATGTATATAGTGCGAGTGTACTTCCTGGTATGGTACCATGGTTTGTCATTTTAATTAGTCAAATTCGTTTTAGGAAAGAAAAGGGAGCAGAGATGAAAGATCATCCGTTCAAAATGCCATTTGCGCCTGTAACAAACTATTTAACAATTGCCTTTTTAATTATGGTATTAATCGGAATGTGGTTTAACGATGATACACGCATTTCATTAGTTGTAGGTATTATTTTCTTAGCTATCGTTACAATTAGTTTCTATGCTTTCGGAATAGGAAAGCGAGCTCCGTTAGACGTTCAAAATAATAAAGAGATTTCAAGTAAATAAAGAAGAGGCTGTTCATCTGGAACAGCCTTTTCTTATTGTTGTTATTTGTCGATAAATCGATATAACTTGTCGAATCGTTGATATAATTTGATTTGTGATAGATATATTCGAAAAATCGTTAATATAATTTCACATACTACCTATCACTATCATGATTAAAATTTCTCTAATACGATTTTCCCAATGGTGTGCCCGCTTTCAAGTAGTGTATGTGCTTTCTTTAAGTTTTCAGCGTTAATCGGTGTTAATGTTTCATTTAAAGTAAGAATCCTTTACTTCTATATTATAGATGGTGAAATATTGCTATGTAAAAAAATACCCTTTTTTTATGCAAGCTGTACTGATAGTCTAGAAGGAGTTTATTTCTAAAAAGAAGAATTTTTTACTGTATTACTTTATCCAAAACTAAATGTAAAGGTGGATATATAATGACAGTAAAGAAACTTTATTTCATCCCAGCAGGTCGTTGCATGTTGGATCATTCGTCTGTTAACAGTGCGTTAACATCGGGGAAACTATTAAACTTGCCGGTGTGGTGTTATCTTTTGGAGACGGAAGAAGGTCCTATTTTAGTAGACACAGGTATGCCAGAAAGTGCAGTTAATAATGAAGGGCTTTTTAACGGTACATTTGTTGAAGGACAGATTTTACCGAAAATGACTGAAGAAGATAGAATCGTGACTATATTAAAGCGTGTAGGGTATGAGCCAGACGACCTTTTATATATTATTAGCTCTCACTTACATTTTGATCATGCAGGAGGAAACGGTGCTTTTACAAATACACCGATTATTGTGCAGCGAACCGAATATGAGGCAGCACTTCATAGAGAAGAATATATGAAAGAATGTATATTACCGCATTTGAACTACAAAATTATTGAAGGGGATTATGAAGTGGTACCAGGTGTTCAAGTATTGTATACGCCAGGTCATTCTCCAGGCCATCAGTCGCTATTCATTGAGACGGAGCAATCCGGTTCAGTTTTATTAACGATTGATGCATCGTACACGAAAGAGAATTTTGAAGATGAAGTGCCGTTCGCAGGATTTAATCCAGAATTAGCTTTATCTTCAATTAAACGTTTAAAAGAAGTTGTGGCGAAAGAGAAACCAATTGTTTTCTTTGGTCATGATATAGAGCAGGAAAAGGGTTGTAGAGTGTTCCCGGAGTATATATAGTGCAAAAAGTCATGAGTTCGTGTGCTCATGACTTTTTCATTTAAATAATTTTTTTAAATAAATTATAAACTTTTTTTGAACTATCTTCGTTTAACTGATAGTACGTAAGGTTTACATCATCAGGAGTATTTTGCTGAGCAATCATCACTTCGCTGCTGTGATGATCAACTATCCATATGAAATATTTTTTATAAGTTCCATCCTCGAAAGTAATCCACATATCACAATCTATTAAATCTGATCCTTCTTCATCCAATGTTAATTTGCCTTTTTTTGCGGTATTCATACTGTTAATAAATGTTTTTAATTCATCTGTTTTTGTGAGAAAGATATCCTTTTTTGTTTTAATTGATTCTACATGTATATCTTTTATTTCCTGCTTTCCTAAAAAAACAGGGGGCTCATTTGGATCTCGCGAGCTTGAAATAATAGTAGCTTTCTTTTTCGGTTTGTTTGCAGTATAGAGATCTTGAATAGATTTTCCCGAGTTTACAAACCATACAATTCCACAAATAATTAATACGCTACCTAGCAATAAAATACTTTTTTTAATAGGATTTTCTCCTCTCTATTACTTCGTGTGAAGAGCTTTTCTATTAATATATGATAGGTAAGCGTAAAGTATTATAGTTGAACTTGGTTATGCTTCACAGTTTTTATCGGGCGATCTATGAGTAAATTGTAAGTGAGCCCAATTAATACGAAAATGCCACCGATAACTTTACCAATTGAGAGTTCATTTGTCAGGAAGAAATCAATAATAGTCCCCGCAAATAATTGTCCGATAAAGATGAGTAATGTTAAATAAAAGGCTGATATTTTAGGAGTAATATAGTTGGATAATGAAATAACGATAACGCCTACTAATCCGCCTAAGTACACGGCGATAGGAATAGATTGCAACGTATGAATAGGGATATACAATGAATCTGAACTGAAAATTAAAAATAACATAGAGAAAAATAATCCAGTAATATAATTGAAAAATGTGCCTTCCCAGTTTCCAATTTCCTTTGCTAAATTCGCGTTAATAATTCTAGCAACGACGATAGAAACACCAGCTAAAATAGCGATAGTAATATATAACATATTTTTGCCCCCATTAATAAATTGTCATGATAATAATCCCAGAAGAGATGAATGCTAATCCAACTAGTTTTTTCTTTTCAAACTTTGCAACTTTCATTCCTAATAAGCCGAAATGATCGATAATGATGGAAGCAATGGATTGGCCGAGTAAACTTAATGCGATCGTAATAGAGGCACCAAGGACGGAGAAACTTATATTATTAAAAAGAACAGTGAATACTCCAATCGCTCCAGCGCTATATAAAAAAAGCGGAATACCTTTATTGAAATGAATTTTATGTTTGTTTAAGATTAAAACGAAAATAACTGCAATTAAACCGACAAGGTGAATGACAACGCTTGCTGTATACTTCCCAATTAACTCGGATAAAATTCCATTCAATGGAAGCATAACGGCGATGAGCACACCAATAAAGACAGAAAGAAAGTTATACAATGTAATATCCCCTTTGTATTTCATATTTGTAATGACTGTATCATGCTGAAATTGTGTATTGTTATGACATATGTCATAGTGGAAGAAGAAAATTTTGATTACAATGGGGATGAGTTGTAAAGGTGGGGAACTATGAAGAAAGTATGTAATTCTATTAAATTAGCAGAGTATATAAAGCAAAATAATATTGATTCATTTTTTAGTCATGATATGAAGCCATATATGGAACTTATATTTTTTAAAAAGAATGAGTTTATTTGTAGAGAAAATGAAGAGATAGATTATTTATATTTCTTTGTTGAAGGAAAAGCGAAAGCGTTTAACACATTAAGTAACGGGAAATCGGTATTATTATGTTTTTACGATAGTTTGCAGTTACTTGGAGATGTGGAGTTAATTCATTCTCAAAGAATCACTTCAAATGTACAAGTGATGGCAGATTCGTATTGTGTGGGTTTACCTTTAGGAAAAGTGAGAAATAAGCTATTTCATGATGCGAAATTTTTAAGATGTATTTGCGGATCATTGGCACATAAATTAAACCGACTTTCCAAAAACAGTACAATTAATTTATTGTATCCGCTTGAAAATAGACTTGCGAGTTACATGTTAGCAGCAGGGGAACGAGCAGTTCAGCATGAAAATAGAATTGTATTTAGTGGGAATTTAACGGAAATAGCGGAATTGTTAGGAACGAGCTATCGGCATTTGTTGCGAACATTAAATATTTTTTGTGATAAAGAGATAATAAAGAAGAACGATGGATGCTATGAAGTAGTAAACGTGGATGTTTTGAGAGAATTGGCAGCAGATGTTTATAAATAGGAGGAGAGTATAAATGATAACACCTATATTTAGAATTTTTGATATTGAAAAAGCAAAACTATTTTACTTAGGTTTTTTAGGATTTAAACTGGATTGGGAACATCGGTATGAGGAAAATATGCCATTATATTTGCAAATTTCGTTACAGGATGCTGTGATACATTTATCAGAACATCATGGTGATGCCTCACCAGGTGGTGCGATTCGGATTAAAATAGATGATGTAAAGGATTATCATTCTGTATTATTAAGTAAAGAATATGCTTATTCGAAGCCGAATATAGAAAAAACACCTTGGGGTACAATTGAATTAACTGTAATTGATCCGTTTTCAAATAGAATTACACTATACGAGGAAAAATTGTAGAAATGGAATGAAGAGTAGTTCATAGAGCAGTGAACTGCTCTTTTTTATTTTGAGTAGATATTGAATTATATAAAAATAAAATGTTATGATTATGGAAACGTATGAATATATGAACAAGTATTCATACGTTTAAGAAGAGGAGGGATTAGAATGAAAGATCTAATTATTATTGGGGCGGGTCAAGCTGGATTAACAATGGGATATTACTTGAAGCAAGAAGGGTATAATTTTTTATTACTTGAGGCAGGAAAACGAGTTGGTGATTCATGGAGAAATCGATATGATTCTTTGCAGCTTTTTACCTCAAGGTCTTACAGTAGCTTGCCGGGTATGACGTTAATAGGTGAAAAAAATGAATTTCCATATAAAGATGAAATTGCAACTTATTTAGAAGAATATGCAAAACATTTTCAATTACCGGTACAATTACAAACGGAAGTTCTAAAAATAAAGAAAGAAAAAGAAATATTTGAATTACATACTCCTACAGAAATTTTACAAACGAAAAAAGTTATTATCGCATCAGGTGCTTTTCAGCAACCGTTTATTCCCTCAGTTTCAGCAAATCTATCATCACATATTTTTCAAATACATTCATCACAATATAAATCACCATCACAAATTCCTAAGGGAAAAGTACTAGTAGTAGGTGGTGGGAATTCAGGAATGCAAATTGCAGTAGAACTGGCAAAGACTCATGAAGTTACGGTGTCTATTAGTCATCCTTTAACGTTTTTACCGTTACAACTTTTTGGAAAAAGTATTTTTAATCTGCTAGAAAAAGTGGGTTTATTGTACGCTGAAATAAATACAAAGAGGGGAAGATGGTTTCAGAAGAGAAAGGACCCTATTTTCGGTTTTGAAGGTAAGAAACTTATTCGTAATGGAGCAATCAAACTGCAAGAAAAAGTAGTAAGTGCATCAGGAAATAACATTATGTTTCAGAATGGTGATATTTATAGTGCAGAAAGCGTTATATGGTCAACTGGTTTTGTTCAAAATTATAATTGGATTGAAATTGAACAGGCAGTGAATGAGAAAGGATTTCCTAATCATATAAAGGGAATCAGTCCAGTAAAAGGATTGTATTATATCGGTTTACCATGGCAATCTCAAAGGGGTTCCGCACTTATTTGTGGTGTAGGAAAGGATGCAGCGTATGTACTTTCTGAAATCAAAAAAATAGATCAGTAGCGATAACTACTGATCATCCATATGTACATGAATTAGGAGAGGTCAAACATTTATTAACTTTATTATAATAGATTTTTACGGAATTAAAAACTGAAAATTCAAATTTAATGTTGAGAAAG
>NZ_JBNLYE010000219.1:0-6774 GCF_050172095.1 Bacillus sp. GMs2/2 | reverse complement strand
AAAAGAAGGTATATATGTTTATAATAATTTAATATGCTATGAATGTGAAAAGGATATGGTGAATACAGAGACAGATGATCCGAAATATATACATTATTTAAAGCAGCTTCGAAAATTAGAAGTATCATATTTTTAAATAGGCATATGCCTATTATTTTTTTTGTTCTGTATAATAGATAGAGAATGAATAATAAGGAAGAGATGTAGATGAATCAAAATCGTATGCCTTTATATGAGGCGTTAATAGAGTTTAAAGAAAGAGGGCCGTTATCTTTTCATGTTCCAGGTCATAAGAATGGTTTAAACTTCCCTCAGGAGGCAATAAGAGAGTTTAAAGATATTCTATCTATTGATGTAACTGAGTTAGCAGGACTAGATGATTTGCATAGTCCGTTTGAATGTATAGATGAGGCACAACAATTATTGGCTGAAGTTTATAATACAAAGAGGAGCTATTTTTTAATTAATGGTTCAACAGTCGGGAACTTAGCAATGATTTTGTCTTGTTGCGGGGAACATGATATTGTTCTTGTACAAAGAAATTGCCATAAATCAATTATTAATGCTTTAAAACTTGCGGGAGCAAATCCCATTTTTTTAGATCCATGGATTGATGAAGCTTATAACGTACCGGTGGGAGTTCGTAACGAAATTATTAAGAAAGCAATTGAAAAGTATCCAAATGCGAAAGCGCTCATTTTAACGCATCCTAATTATTATGGTATGGGGATGGATCTAGAGGCAAGCATCGCTTTTGCACATGCACATAAAATACCTGTTTTGGTAGATGAGGCACATGGGGCACATCTGTGCTTGGGAGAACCATTCCCGAAGTCAGCATTAACATATGGTGCAGATATTGTAGTTCATTCTGCACATAAAACATTACCCGCAATGACAATGGGTTCCTATTTACATATAAATAGTCACTTAGTAGACGAAGAGAAGGTTACTACTTATTTAAGTATGCTACAATCTAGTAGTCCATCGTATCCAATTATGGCTTCCTTGGATATAGCACGCTTTACAATGGCGCGTATAAAAGAAGAAGGTCACAGTGAAATTGTTGAGTTCTTACGAAAATTTAAGGAACAATTACGTTCTATTCCTCAAATCGCCATTTTAGAATATCCGTTGCAAGATGAGTTAAAGGTCACCGTACAAACTCGTTGTCAGTTATCAGGGTACGAATTACAGTCTGTATTTGAAAAGGTCGGTATATATACAGAGATGGCTGATCCGTACAATGTCCTATTTATTTTACCCTTACAAGTAAATGGGGGATATATGAAGGTTATAGAGATGATCCGAGTAGCATTGCAACATTATGAGGTGAAAGACAAGAGGGAATCTATTCGTTATACTTATAAAGGTGAATTCTCTCTTTTACCGTATACGTATAAACAACTAGATGGATATGAAACAAAGATAGTATCTATAGAAGATGCTGTTGGAATGATAGCGGCGGAAATGGTGATTCCGTATCCACCTGGAATTCCATTGATTATGTATGGAGAGAGAATTACTTCAGAGCATAAAGAGCAAATTATGTATTTAGAGAGAGCAGGGGCTCGTTTTCAATGTAATACGAAATATATGAAAGTGTATGATATAGAAAGTAGGTTTTAGGATGAAGGGATTATTTGTAACAATTGAGGGCCCAGAAGGTTCAGGTAAAACAACGTTAATTAAAAGCTTATTGCCATATTTTGAAAAAAAAGCACAAAAGGTAATGGCGACAAGAGAACCAGGCGGTATTGCAATTTCTGAGGACATTAGGACGATTTTACATAAACAAGAATATACGATGATGGAAGCACGTACAGAAGCGCTTCTTTATGCTGCTGCGCGCAGACAACATTTAGTAGAAAAAGTTATGCCAGCACTTAATGAGAACTACCTCGTGTTATGTGATCGTTTTATAGATAGCTCTTTAGCATACCAAGGCTATGCAAGAGGATTGGGTATGGATAAGGTATTTGAAATAAATCGTTTCGCAACAGAGGACTGTATGCCTAGTTTAACAATTTATCTAGACATTGAGCCTGAGGTTGGTTTGGCTCGGATTGAAAAAGATGCAGGACGTGAAGTAAATCGACTAGATATGGAAGATATCTCTTTCCATAAACGTGTGCGCGAAGGGTATTTACAAGTTGTAGAACGTTTCTCGGATCGTATTGTATTGGTAAATGCTGATCAGCCGATGGAAAAACTTATAGAAGAAGTTGTTCAGATTATAGAAGATAAATTGTTATAATAGAAGGAAAGAATGAAATAAGTGAGGTATGCATTATGACGAAGACGTGGGAGCAGCTTTCTGCTATACAACCCATCGGTGTAAAAATGTTGATGAATAGCATTGCAAAAGAGCGTATATCCCACGCTTACTTGTTAGAGGGAGGGAAAGGGACAGGAAAGTTTGCGACAGCAATTCAAATGGCAAAGAGTTTCCTCTGTTCTGAGCGAAATGGGGTAGAGCCCTGCCATGTATGTACAAACTGTAAGCGAATTGATTCAGGTAACCACCCTAACTTACATATTGTAAAACCAGACGGATTATCTATTAAAAAGCAGCAAATTCATGATTTACAAGAAGAGTTTTCAAAAACAGGATTAGAGGCAAATAAAAAATTATATATTATTGAGCACGCAGATCGTATGACAGCAAATGCGGCAAATACACTTTTGAAATTTTTAGAAGAACCAAGTAGTGATACAACTGCTATTTTACTTACTGAACAAAGTCATCAAATTTTAAATACGATTTTATCTCGTTGCCAAGTTGTTACGTTTAGACCGTTACCTACGGAATCTTTAATTAGAAGATTACAGGATGAAGGGATTACAGCATCTTTATCGACACTTGCTGCTCAACTTACAAATAGTTTTGATGAAGCTTTAGCTTTATGTAGTGATGAATGGTTTGCACAAGCACGAGCTTTAGTGATAAAATTATGTGAAGCGCTCGAAAAAGATAAAACCTCTATTTTTTTTGTACAAGAAAAATGGGGAAAACACTTTGGAGAGAAAGAACAATTACAGCAAGGTTTAGATATGTTACTCCTTATTTATAAGGATTTATTATATGTTCAACTTGGAGAAGAAGATCGTCTTGTTTTTCATGATCAGAAAGAGATGTTTGAATCGTTTTCCTATGCTCAGAAGCGCATTGTATCAGCTCTCTTTAATATATTAGAGGCAAAAAATAGAATCAACGCTAATGTAAATGCGCAGCTTGTGTTCGAACAGTTAGTGTTGCGGTTGCAGGAGGGATGACCGTTTTGTATGATGTAGTAGGTGTTCGCTTTAAGAAGGCCGGAAAGGTATATTACTTTGATCCAAATCAGTTCGATATCTCTGAAAATGAGTTTGTCATTGTAGAAACGGTAAGAGGTATTGAATACGGAAAAGTAGTTATTACCAAAAAACAAGTTGATGAAAACGACGTTGTATTACCGCTAAAAAAGGTTATTCGTATTGCAAATGAAAATGATCGTACCATTGTTGAAGAGAACAAACATGCTGCCAAAGAAGCATATCAAGTCTGTCAACAAAAGGTAGTAGAGCATAATCTTGATATGAAACTTGTAGATGTAGAGTATACATTCGATCGTAATAAGATTATTTTCTATTTTACTGCGGATGGTCGGATCGATTTCCGCGAACTAGTGAAGGACTTAGCCGCAATTTTTAGAACAAGAATTGAACTAAGACAAATTGGTGTTCGTGATGAAGCGAAGATGCTAGGTGGTATTGGTCCATGTGGTCGTATGCTTTGTTGTTCTACTTTTTTAGGGGATTTTGAACCTGTATCCATTAAAATGGCAAAGGATCAAAATTTATCATTAAATCCTGCAAAAATCTCTGGTTTATGTGGTCGCTTAATGTGTTGCTTAAAATATGAGAATGATGAATATGAGGCAGCAAAGGAACAACTTCCTGATTTAGATCAACGTATACAAACCCCGCATGGTACTGGCCGTGTTATCGGATTAAATATTTTAGAAAGATTAATTCAAGTGGAACTAGTAGACAAGGAACGGATAGTAGAATATACGTTAGATGAGTTAGTGAATAAAGGGGTCGTTTCGAGTCAAACCACAGATTAATGAGGTGGGTGCTTGTGGAGAAAAAAGATATTTTTGAATCGGTTTCTAGTATGGAAGAGCAAATTGGACATTTATATAAACAGTTGGGAGAGTTAAAACAGCATCTTGCAGAGTTGTTGGAAGAAAACCAGCATATAAAAATGGAAAATAACAATTTGCGACACCGTTTTGAAGAAGTGCAGAATAAAGAAAAACAAAAAACTCAAAAACGTAAAGAAGTGAAGCCGAAAACAGATATTGGTGAAGGCTATGACAATTTAGCGAGACTGTATCAAGAAGGTTTTCATATTTGCAATCTACATTATGGAAGTGTACGTAAAGAGGGAGATTGTTTATTCTGTCTGTCATTCTTAAATAAAAAGTGAAATTACCTTTCCAATTATAATTGGAAAGGTAATTTTTTATACATAAAATAGGGTAGGTTAAGGGTAAGAAAAGGAGCAGTATATGAATTTATATGAAGATGAACGTTTAGATTACTTATTAGCACAAGACATGAAGATTATACAAAGCCCATCAGTATTTAATTTTTCTTTAGATGCCGTTTTACTTGCAGATTTTGCATGGGTACCAATTCAAAAGGGGAATTTACTTGATTTGTGTACAGGTAACGCGGTTGTTCCCCTTCTATTAAGTACAAGAACAAAAGGAAATATTACTGGTGTGGAAATTCAAGAACGCTTATATGATATGGGAGTAAGAAGTGTTCAATACAATGGGTTGGAGGAAAGAATTCACCTCATACATGGAGATTTGAAAGATATGCCAGAGAAACTTGGGCGTCATCAATATGATGTTGTTACATGTAATCCACCATATTTTCAAACACCTCAAACTTCAGAGAAAAATATGAATGAACATTTAGCGATAGCTCGTCATGAAATTATGTGTACATTAGAAGATGTTGTATCTGTAAGTAGTCAGTTAGTAAAACAAGGTGGGAAAGTAGCGTTTGTACATCGTCCAGGGCGATTACTAGACATTGTCACATTAATGCGTAAATATAAAATTGAACCAAAGCGTGTGCAATTTGTTTATCCTAAGGTTGGAAAAGAAGCAAATACATTGTTAATTGAAGGAATTAAGGATGGAAATGCAGATTTGAAAATTTTACCGCCTCTCGTTGTATATGAGAACAATAACGAATATACAAAGGAGCTACGTTCGATTTTATATGGAGAAGAATAAGCACTTTTTTTATGTGGTAGAGTGCTCTGATGGAAGTTATTATGCTGGATATACAAACCATATAGAAAAGAGAATTCAGACTCATAATAGCGGCAAAGGGGCTAAGTATACACGCGTCAGGCTTCCTGTTGTTTTAAAATATGTAGAGACCCACGATGATAAGCGTACAGCTATGCAAGCGGAGTATTACTTTAAGCAATTAACGAGAAAACAAAAAGAGGCATATATGCAAAAAGGAGAACGCTATGTGGCAACAAAAAAGCTTTCAACAAAATGAAAAGGGAGTTTTATATTTAGTACCAACTCCTATTGGAAATCTAGAAGATATGACATTTCGTGCAATCCGAATTTTAAAAGAAGTTGATTTAATTGCTGCTGAAGATACGAGACAAACGAAAAAACTTTGTAATTATTTTGAAATTGAAACACCTGTTACGAGTTATCATGAGCACAATAAAGAAGTAAGTGGGAAGAAACTATTAGAGAAATTAGAGGATGGAAAGAATGTAGCACTTGTTAGCGACGCTGGTATGCCGTGTATTTCTGATCCAGGTTACGATATTGTCGTTGAGGCAGTAGCTGAGCAATATCATGTAATTCCGCTTCCTGGAGCAAATGCAGCCCTTACAGCATTAATTGCATCCGGTCTTGAAACAAAGCAGTTTTATTTCTATGGTTTCTTGCAGAGAAACAAAAAGGAACGAAAGATGGAGTTAGAAAAGCTTCGTTATGTACAAACTACAATGATGTTTTATGAAGCGCCTCATCGTTTAGACGATACTTTAATTTCGATGCAGGAAGTGTTGGGAAATAGAGAGATTGTATTATGTCGAGAGTTAACGAAAAAATTTGAGGAATTTATTCGAGGGACAATCGAAGAAGCAATTGAGTGGACGAAGCAAAATGAAGTACGTGGTGAGTTTTGTATTTTAGTAGCTGGTTCAACAGAAGAACCTGCTCCAGAAGAACAATGGTGGGAATCTCTTTCGGTATATGATCATATTGAATATTATATAAATGAAAAAAGTATGAATTCAAAAGAAGCGATTAAAACAGTCGCTAAAGATCGAGATTTGTCGAAAAGAGATGTATATCAAATCTATCATGTCGATAAAAAATAAGCTTCTCATAATTGAGAAGCTTATTTTGCTGTTTCGATATAATCTTGAAGTTCGTTTAAGATTTGCTCAGCGCCTTCTTTGCTTAAGATGATTTTACCTTCAGCTAAAGAAAGGTTACCGTCAGATACTTCACCAGTTACTTGGCAAGTCATGTTTGGTTTATATTTCTTTAAGATGATTTTTTCGTCATCAACATAGATTTCAAGAGCGTCCTTTTCTGCAATACCTAAAGTACGGCGTAATTCGATTGGAATTACTACACGACCTAATTCATCAACTTTACGAACAATACCAGTAGATTTCATAATTTTTTTCCTCCTAAATAAATAGTTTATAAGTTTCGAGTCTATTTTTAG
>NZ_JBNLYE010000218.1:0-6914 GCF_050172095.1 Bacillus sp. GMs2/2 | reverse complement strand
GCTTAATTTGTATTTCACTTTAAAAATTACGTTTGCTTCTTTATCTGTGATCTCATCTACTTTTAATACAGTTGCGTATAGAAAACTAGAATCCCATTGCATACTTACAAAATCTAAACCAACTTGTGGATCAAATGTTTTCGGTATATAGGGATGTAAGCGCTCTGAACGCTTCTTCTTGCCCTCATCCCCTCTTTGCCACGTAAAGTATTCTTTTGCGAATCCCCGAGCAAATTCAATCGCTTCTGGACGCGAGGCAAGGTTTTGTTTTTGTGTAACTTCCTTTGGAGTGGTACTGGCCTTTGCCTGTGTATCTCCCTTTCCTTTTACTACGGTTGTGACGGATACAATGAGCATCCAACAAAACAGGAGCCAAAAGGCCCATTTTCCAATTAAGCGGCCTTTATAGGATGGAATCTTTGTCGCTTTCCTTGCCTTCCCTTGTTTACTTTCAAATGTTTTTGCAAACCACTGTTTCACCTTTTGAACCATATTCATCCCCCTTTCAATTTCGGTAATGGCGTAAAGATCGTTCGTAGCAATCGCAAGCAAATGAAGCCATGCCAACCGCGGTTGATTCATCTTTTATTTCATTTCGTGCATAATTGATAAAATTGTTGAGTTTCGTTTGACTGCCTGTGATATACGGGAATCTAGCATGAACCACATACCGTTTGTCTTCATCTCTCCCCACTTCAAAGGCCGCTCCATCTGTAGCCCGAAACGCCCTTACAAACTCTAAACCTTCCAATTCCTCCATCATGCACTCTCCTTTTCTCTTAAAACTGTAAGAAACTTATTTGCCTTTTCTTTAAACATCCACCCTTTGTCTATTCTTGCTTGTTGGAACATGTCATAACAGCTGATTTCACGCTCGATTTCTAACATGGCTTTTTCTTTTGTAAGCTCTACTCCATCACACTTCCATTCCAATTCATCTGTATCTAATCCAATTTCTATTTCGATAATCTTTCCGTTTTCCATTAGATAAAACTTCTGCATATATACATCTGTTTGAGACAAACAAATCTCATGTACTTCCTCACACCCCATTCCCTCATAGATTTCCACTAGAAATTGAGCTTCCACTTCTCCCACATTTCCTCTTTCATAGATGTTTTTATGTGTAAACATCCGTTATCTCTCCTTTCATCTTTCGAACTCTTTATCTTCCAAAAGATATAGGACCACCCAGCTTAGACGCTAACTCCGCTACTTCTTTCGGAAAAACTATTATCAAGAAAAGAAGTAGCCATACTACAAAGCAAGTAATGGACATCTCCCATTTTCTTTGGTAAATTGAATAGCCAATAGCCAAAAACATTAAGATACTGACAACAATACCTCCCAGGATCGGATTCCCCAGTGTAGGTAAAAAACCAATAAAAGGCATCTTCTATCCCCCTTTATGATCCACCATCTTCCATATCCCCACTACCACCAGGAAGAAAAGCAAGACACCTTCCCATCCTTGCGTATAGTAAATTTCCACCACTTTACTTTTTACCGCTTCCCAGGCTTCTCTTGATCCTGGTACTCTTTCAAATAACCAATCTGAAAAGATAACTAATAGAAAAATACTGGCGCTTATCGATAAAATAAACCTAAACACATTCTTAGAACCTCACTTTCTCTGTAGGATTTTGAATATTCCGATAAATATTCCCGAATGGGTCTTGTAATATATCTTGGAACAGTGTGATATACACTGGAATTTCTGGACTACTTACTCCTTTTAAGTAGCGAATCAATTCTTTTTCCCTACTTTCACTACCTGCGACAAATACCAGGCGCCATATCGGTATTTCATATCCCATACCAGCATGTATCCGATAATCTGCCTTTTTTCCTTCTTGCGTCATGAAGTCGTTATAACGGATAATCTTTTTTTCTAATACTTCTTTTGATCCATAAGATCGTTCCATTTCCATGAATACACCAATGTTTTTATCGATTGCTTCTTTTAATCCAATTACCGCAACCCCATCTGGACGTATAACGCGATTTTTTCCTTTTGCATATTGAAACGTTGCCCGCGGTTCATTAATCCATTCCTTTAATTCCAACTTTCCTTCTCGTTTAGATATTAATGTCATGGCACATTCAATTTTCGCTAACATTAAACTGTGATACACAAAGGAGGCTGAACGTTTGGACCAACTATTTTTCCAATGCACTTCCCCTCGAAACCCACGAACCATCTCGACTCCTTCTGGTGTTAACGTATAAATTCGTTGTGGTTTCGCAAATTTTCGTTTCTGGTTTCGTGGTGAGGTAACAGGTAAATACTCGTAACGGATATAGCCTGCTTGCTCTAGCTTATATAACCGATTTGTTACAGATTTTTTTGTATAATCTACATACACCTTTTGATGAATGTACTCAATATCCAAGTAGATGTGTGTATGCAAACTCATGAGTAGTTGTTCATCTGAAATTTGAAATAAAATGTTTCCCATGCCTCTTACTCCTTTTCCCACATATCGAAAATGCTCACTTCTCCTTGTGGTGTATCCTCTTTTATTTCTACATTTTCTGTTTCGATTGATACTGTTTGTTCTTTTTCGATTGTTGTAATAGGCTCTTTTACTTGCTTATCTTCTTTCTTTACTTCTATTGTTGTCGTAGCTTGTTTTCGGAATGGGATAATTTGCGCTTGATGTGCGGATTCGACTGGTTGTATTTCTGAAACAGGTTCTTTCACTTCTTCATTGGAAGAAATTTTTTCTTCTAATTCATCTAGCCCCGATGTCACAACAGGTTCTTCTTTGGTTAAATTGACTTTTTCAGCTTGTTGATACTTGCCTTTTCCATATAGGAACTCATCAATTTCCTTGTCGATTTCTAATCCTGCTTTCCCATTTTGTTGCTCTAAAGAATGAATCTTTGCTCTGGTCCATTCATTTGATGCATGAATTTCTTTTTCGTTTTTGTAATTTGCCGCTTTTCCATTTGGTAGATAGCGGTCTAATGGTGGAACACGTATAGTACACCACACATTTTTTGCCTCACCTCTGATATAATCTTGTGTTTGTATGGCTACTACTAAGTTAGGAAGGTTTTGCAAATACTCTGTACGGAATTGTTTTTGCATGATGCCCTCTAACGTTTTCGCGGAATTATGACCTTGCCTACATACAAAGTAATTTCCGCCCGCCTCTGTTAACATGTCTGTTAGCTCTCTGTCTAACTGTCCCGAAACTTGCTGGGTAATCACCCATAATCCAAATCCATGCTTCCGATCCTTCGCAATAATTTTAGGAAGAACGGGTACTGGCACGTCATGGGCTTCATCTATTACGCCTAAATGTAGTTTGGAACCATGCGGCCGCTGTTGGGCGATACGGTGATATTGGTTACAAATGTAACCGACTGTAAGCAATGTATCTTCTTTTCCCATTCCTGCTAAATCGTAAAAGATAAGGTGTCCTTCATCCATCCACTTGCGAATTTCTAAGGAAAAGCCTGTTTGCCCATACATACGCTTTAAATACAACGTATTACGGAAGATATCTAATCGGTTTAAAATCGCTTGTGTGCTGTCTTCTAACGCGCTTCCCACTTCATATTTCCAAAAGTGAGAGTAATATTTTTGTTCTGGTCCTTGTAAATTGGCGATTACATTTGCTCGAAATAGTTCATCACTTATGAAGAGTGGGATACTTAAAATCGTATGAATTTGACTCTTATCACAAAGTAACGTCCCGATAATGGCCCTTAGTAATCGTTCTGTTTGTTGTGCTTGCCCTTGAATCATTAACTTAATCATTTCCATAATGGATTCAACCACTGTTTGGATATCTTCATTTGGAAAGCGATGAAACAAATTCAAGGCTGGTGGATGATCTGTATTTCGAAAACGGATAAAATGAACTTTACTCCAATCAACTTGTTTCCCATCCTTTTCCGCTTTTAAGAGTCGATTCATTGCTACATATGCCAAATCTTCGGTTGGATCAAATAGAGATAATCCGCCCGCTTCATTCGGATTTTCTAGCCATTTATCAATGACACTTTGCATCAATCTCATGGCAATGGTGCTTTTACCAGACCCAACTTTTCCCGTAATGTAACCATGATTCTTGAAAAAGTCTTCTCTAATTTTTACTAATCGATCCTTGATATAGGGATGCATCACATGGCCAATTGAAATGCCTTCGGCCAATAAATCATTTGGTATCATGTTTTCCCCTTTATCTAGATACAAGATGTTGCGCTCTGTCTTGCTGTTTTTATCCCCTGTTACGTTAGGAAGATGGAACAAGTTTAATAGCTCTGATCCCGTCCATATCATTTTCCCGTATACGGGATGTGGTACAGCTGGCATACTGCGTCTTAATCTTCTGTATCTCAGCTCATTCACATCTGCCATAATACTTGCGACCATATGCCCTAAATTCTTAATAACAGGTACACCAGGATAATAGTCACTTGCAAATGAAACAGATACTTGAAATGCCACTTCATTTTTTGCAAAACGTTTATTCAATGCGCGAATTTCTTCTTTTTCAAAGGCATCTAGCCCATGCTTTTTCTTCTTTCGAATGGCCTTTTCTGCTTTTCGAATCCCTTTTGTCAGCTGATACCCGTTATCTGGTGTAAAAGCAACATCAACCCATGTCTTTTCTTCCATTGCACTTCCTAACATCGGTAATACATCACGTGTATAGCGTGCTAGTGATAACGTGGCATCTAGCCGCTTTCTCTTTAATACCATCCGTCCTCCTACCGCTTTCCTTGTTGGAAATGGCATTTCTTCCTTTGGGACGGTATAAATTTCACTGTGGGTATAGGCGCTTTGTATGGCTTGCACAACCTGTTTGATTTTATCTTCTGGACCACCTACATAAAAGCGAACCCGCTCATTTTCTCCCTCTGGACGATACATCGTCATGCGGTACCAATCGCGACCTTTTAATAGACGTTCTAAAGGCTTTCGACCCGAACCATGTACATGCCGAATCATTTGCCCTAGTTTATCTGGTGTGACTTCATCATCTATGTGCGGAATGAATAATACGTATCGATACCGCTTCTTTTCTAGATACAAATAGATGCCATGTAAGACAATCCGTATGACAATTCCCAACAGGATTAATAAAGCAATCCCACGAAACACACCGACTACAGTTGGCACCAGCTTCATCAATTCTATGAGGATTTTTTCTTTAGAAAACCAGACAAATGCAACAGCTCCTATACCTAAAAGCATTTTCCAGTTCTTTTCTATGAAGTTTTCAATTTCTTTGTCGAGCTTGCTGTGCGCCACTTCTTCACTTCCTTTCTATCCTTGAAATGACCTTATGCAAGGGCGAGTACCTTTTCACGATGTTTTTGTGTTCGTTCTTCTGCGGCTAGTTGAATCAAGATTTGAGGTTGCATGATTTCGTTTTGAGGTTGATTAATTTGATCTAAGAGTGTTTTATAATTGAAGAGTTCTTGCTTTACTTGTTCGATATCTAATTCACCATCTACCATGACTTGTTCTTCCCAGAACGTTTCCCAGCATTCTTGACGATTTTGATACGCTTGTTTTTCCATCTTGCTTCCTCCTTTTAAATGGGGAGGATATTCAGTGAAAGAATGTCCTCCCATGAATGTTATGATTTGTGCGCTTTTTTATAGGGGTCTAATGTGACTAAGAGGGAAGAGAAAATCATGCTTTTTCCCATTCTTCCCGTCCATTCTTCTGTACGCTTATTTGTTGATGGTGTATGTGTTGTATGTGGAACTCGACCAATATAAAAACCGCGTTTACTTCGCATATGCTTGATTGGTTTCATAAAAGAACCTCCTGCATTGTTTTATCAATCTATATCGTTAAATAGAAATATTGTATAGTTTTAAGCGATGAGTGGGTCTAATTCTAAATACACATCAAATCTGTGCAATAATTCTTCTGGTATCGCTTGAAAACTCACAAAAACTCTTACATTCAGTTCCTCCAGCTCTTCTAAAAGATTGATGAATCCCCCTGGATTGTTAGAATACAACCTTAATCCTTCATCTATGATAACGACGTCCGATTGTTTGCATGTTTCTATTTCGCTTTTGCTTAGAAAAGAATCTTTTGATGTAAAGGTGATAATGTGAGCACCCATTTTTTCGTATTCTTTATACTCTCCCTCCCCATCTAAGACAGTCGCTTGTTGATGATCTGCCATGACAAGGTTAAGAAGTTGCTTCATCAAACCTGTTTTTCCTTTTCCCGTTCCACCTCGTACCAGGATATTTCTATTTTCTTCTCCAAATACAAATTGAGGATTCATTTTATTCCCTTCATTTCCTATGACAATGGAATTTGACTTACTCATGTCATACCATTTTGGTTTTATAAACGCTGGGATTTGTGCACTTCTTCCAATAAATGTTCCACACATAGCAATCTCACCTTTCCATTCGTATCAGTTTTTTATGAAGCTATTAAATCTAATTCCTCTAAATCTGTAGAAAGAACCTTAATTTCTTGTTGGTGCTCTTGAAACAGAACATGTTGGATATTCTTTCGCAACTGAAACCCATCTTCCACCAATGCAAGTAAATATGATTTCGTATATTTCCTATCATTGATTTGATAATGTACATCAAATATGCACATTTGATCCCGCCCTCCCTTATCAGTTGAGAGTGTTTTATACTTCTTGATTTTTACGTTTTCTAACTACGTAAACAGCTAGGATGCTACCAAGAACGACAAATGTAACACCAATCCATTTCCAATATGGATTTTCAGCTTTGCCGCCTGTTGTTGGTAAATGACTTTCTACTTTCTTAGGTTGTTCTTTCATCGGTTGTGGTTGTTTTACAATGTGTTGTGGTTTCTCTGGTGTTGGTACAGGTTTTTCAATGACCTGTGGTGTTTGTGGCTTCTCTGGTTGTGGTTTTGGTTGTTCTGGCTGTGGTTGTTCCGGTTG
>NZ_JBNLYE010000217.1:0-6916 GCF_050172095.1 Bacillus sp. GMs2/2 | reverse complement strand
TTTTCAAAAATAATGGCGATGCCTCAAGAAATGGATAAAAAATAAAAATCATCGGAAACGAAAGCTTTTAAAATCCCGTTCCTAATTTAAAATGTAAAAAGAATGAAATAGTATGGTAGCGGGAAGAAAGTAGTAAAATTAAGCATCCGAGTAGGAGTATAGAGTGATAACATGTTACAATACAGCTAAGAACATGCAATAAAGGAGAGTTTTTTACGTGAAGATTAAAGCAATTGAACCGACGCCAAGTCCAAATACAATGAAAGTTATTTTGAATGAAGTATTACCATCAGGAGCGCGTAATAATTATACAAATGAAAATAAAGAACAAGCACCAATGCAAGTGCAAGAAATTTTGAAAATTGAAGGCATTAAAGGTGTATATCATGTAGCCGACTTTTTAGCAGTGGAGCGAAATGCGAAGTATGACTGGAAAGTTTTATTACAACAAGTTCGTGCTGTTTTCGGCGAAGAAGTAGTGGAAGAAAGTGAAGAACAACAACTTGCTCATTTTGGAGAAGTGAAAGTGTTTGTTCAAATGTTCTTTACAATTCCAATGCAAGTAAAGTTAACAGATGGAACGACGGAAGAACGTGTTGGTTTACCTGATCGTTTTAAAGAATCAATTATGAAAGTGCAAATGTCTGCACCAAATGTTGTAAAAGAGCGTAAATGGGTGGAACAAAGTACACGTTACGGTAACTTTGAAGAAATCGGGAAAGAAGTAGTAGAAGAGATTGTTGCTGCTTATTCAGAAGAACGTGTAAATGAAACGGTTAAAGAATTATTAAATCAAGCAGGTGCTGTTGAAGTAACGATCCAAAAGCGTGAGCCATATAAAGTAACAGAAGAGATGATGAAAGATTCTGACTGGAAAAACCGTTTTGCAGCATTAGAACAAATGGATCCTACTGAAGAAGATATTCCAGTGTTGAAGATGGCGTTAGATGATGAAAAAGTTTCAATACGCCGTTTAGCAACAGCGTATTTAGGTATGGTAAAAGGTGATGAAGTATTACCGTTATTATATAAAGCTTTATTAGATCACTCTGTAAGTGTTCGTCGTACTGCAGGAGATTGTTTATCAGATGTAGGTGATCCGGCAGCGATGTTCGTTATGATTAAATCTCTGAAAGATCCAAGTAAATTAGTACGCTGGCGTGCAGCTATGTTCTTATTTGAACTTGGAGATGAAAGTGCGATTCCAGCATTAAAAGCAGCGCAAGATGATCCAGAGTTTGAAGTAGCGATGCAAGCACGTCTAGCATTAGAACGTATTGAAGGCGGAGAAGAAGCAAAAGGTTCTGTATGGAAACAAATGACGGAGTCACGTAAAGGGGAATAATGTATGATTGTTTTCTATGATAGTTGGTGTCCGATGTGTACGGCCGTTGCAGAACGTACGAAAAAATTAGATAAAAAGGGTAAGATGAAATTTGTTTCATTTCGAGATGAAGATGTAGTTGAGAAGTATGAGCTTTCTCAAGAACTACAAAGTAAGATGGAACAAAGACTGTATATTTTTAAAAATAATAAGTGGTATGACGGTATTCAGAGCATAGATGTATTAGCAAAGGCCGTTCCATCTTATTGGTTTGCAGTTCCTTTTATAAAGCTATCTATCGTACTTGGTTTTGGAAGTAAAGTATACGATTATATCGCTAACAATAGAAAACTTGTTCCAGTGGGACATTGCCGCGGTGGGGTTTGTGAAATCCCTACAAAAAAATGAAATCATCGTTATCTTTCTTTTGCACCTATTAATAGAGCGTGATATGATGAATTTGGAATGAAAGTTGAAGGAGAGATTACAAGATGTCAAATGCTTATGAAGAATACATGCGCCAAATGGTAATCCCAATGCGCCAAGAGTTAGTGCGTTCTGGGTTTGAAGAGTTAACTACAGAAGAAG
The DNA here is from genome assembly GCF_050172095.1 of Bacillus sp. GMs2/2. Lineage (NCBI taxonomy): Bacteria > Bacillati > Bacillota > Bacilli > Caryophanales > Bacillaceae > Bacillus > Bacillus sp. GMs2/2. The sequence continues at coordinate 5,004 of NZ_JBNLYE010000217.1, read as the reverse complement.
CTGTAACAGAATTTATGGAAAATACATCAGGTACAACTTTAGTAGTTGTAAACTCTGTTTGTGGTTGTGCAGCTGGTTTAGCACGTCCATCAGCAGGTCAAGCGGTTGTTCGTGCTGAAAAACAACCTGATCATCTTGTAACTGTATTCGCAGGTCAAGATAAAGATGCTACTGCAAAAATGCGTGAATACTTCGGAGAAATTCCTCCATCTTCACCATCTATGGCATTATTAAAAGGAAAAGAAGTTGTTCACTTCATTCACCGTCATGAAATTGAAGGTGCAACTATGGACGAAATTATTACGAACTTAGAACAAGCTTTCGAAAAGAATTGCTAAAGAAGGGGGAGAGTAAATCTCCCTCTTTTCTTTATATAGAGGTGAAACAATGATCGTAACAACAGCAGGAAGAACGAACAAAGAAATGACAGATTATGCAAACGAGGTAGCAGCAGAATTAAATGCTTCTTTCGTTAAACGTAATGACATACCAGTACATAAGCTACATGAGCAGTATGAACAAGATGTGCTTGTCGTAGGGAAGAACCGATTAGCTATTTATCCAAAAGGTACGGAAGAATCGTTTTTCTTTCATCCGAACTCAGCGATGTTTCGTGTGAAAAGGTTAATGCGTGGAGAACACGATCCGTTTGTACAAGCCACGCAATTAGAGAGAGGAATGACAGTGTTAGATTGTACGCTCGGGATGGCATCAGATAGTATTGTAGCTAGTTATGTTGTTGGTGAAAGCGGAAAAGTAACAGGACTTGAAGGCAATGAGTATATGGCTTATATTATGGAAAATGGTTTGAAAACATGGTCTTCATCCGTTTCTGAAATTGATGAAGCAATGCAAAGAATCCAAGTAAAGAAAACGGAGCATTTTTCATTTTTAGCGCAATGTGAAGACAATAGTTACGATGTCGTTTACCTTGATCCGATGTTTGAAGAAACTGTCATAGAATCCGATGGAATTAAAGGATTAAAACACTTCGCTTTGTATCATGATATTACTGACGAAACAATTGCGGAGGCAAAACGAGTGGCGAGAAAACGTGTCGTTTTAAAAGATCATTTTCGTAGTTCTAGATTTGAAAAACACAATTTTTATGTATACAAAAGAAAAAGTGCTAAGTTTCACTTTGGTGTAATTGACCCTTGCTAATTGTTTGAAAAGATGTATAATAAGCAATAATTAAATATACTGTCTGTGATGAAGAGAGTAGTCTTTTTTAGAAGGAAAGCGAGCTAGGGATGGTGTGAGCCTAGTACGGAAGAAAAAGGTGAAGCGCACTTCGGAGATGCTTCTTGAACGAATAGTAGAGAAAGCCGAGGCCCCCTGTCCTCGTTATAAACGGGAAAGTGGTTCGTAACGAACAACAAGGGTGGTACCACGGGTTAAAACTCGTCTCTTTTTTAGAGACGAGTTTTTTGTGTTTTAAAAAATAAGGAGGTTGTATCATGGATTATAAAATGCAGTTTGCGGAAAGTTTATCTAATATTTTCACGAATGAATTAACGCAAAAACAAATTTTAGATTTAATTGAAACACCGAAACAAGATGAATTTGGAGATGCAGCGTTCCCATGCTTTTCATTAGCGAAGCAATATAAAAAAGCACCAGCTCTTATCGCAAAGGAAGTTGCTGAGAAATTCAATGATCCGTTTTTTACGAAAGTAGAAGCCGTTGGTCCTTATGTAAATGTATTTTTCAATCGTGAAACTGTAAGTGATGCAGTATTAAAAACAGTTTTAGCGGAGAAAGAAGAGTTCGGTCAAAACCACTTTGGCTGTGAAAAAACAGTAGTAATTGATTATTCCTCTCCTAATATCGCGAAACCTTTTTCGATGGGACATTTACGTTCTACAATGATAGGAAATTCGCTGAAACATATCGCTGAAAAATGTGGCTATGAAGTTGTAGGGATTAATTATATAGGAGATTGGGGAACACAGTTTGGAAAGTTAATTACGGCTTATAAAAAATGGGGAAATGAAGCAGTAGTTAAAGAAGATCCAATACGTGAGCTATTTAAGTTATATGTTCAATTCCATGAAGAGGTAAAAGACGACGAAGAACTAGAAGAAGAAGGACGTGCTTGGTTTAAGAAATTAGAAGAAGGTGATGAAGAAGCGGTAGAGCTTTGGAATTGGTTCCGTCATGAGTCCCTTAAAGAATTTTCTCGCATTTATGAACTTCTCGGTGTAGAATTTACTAATTTTCAGGGAGAAGCATTTTATAATAATTTAATGGAAGATTTTATTGGGATTTTAGAAGAACATGAGTTGCTTGAAGAATCAGAAGGTGCATTAGTCGTTAATTTAGAAGAAGAAGGAATGCCGCCTTGTTTAATTAGAAAATCAGATGGTGCGACGATTTATGCAACGCGTGACTTAACGGCAGCTTTATATCGTCAAAACACTTATGGGTTTGATAAAGCGCTATATGTTGTTGGTCCAGAACAAAGCTTACATTTCAATCAATTTTTCACCGTATTAAAAAAACTTGGCTATACTTGGGTTGATGGTATGGAACACGTACCGTTTGGCTTCATTTTAAAAGATGGTAAGAAAATGTCGACACGTAAAGGAAGAGTTATTTTACTTGAAGAAGTACTCGAAGAAGCAATCGAACTTGCAAAACAAAATATTGAAGAGAAAAATCCAAACTTAAAACAAAAAGAAGAAGTAGCAAAGCAAGTCGGTGTTGGTGCAGTCATCTTCCACGATTTAAAAAATGAGCGTATGCATAATATCGAATTCTCATTAGAAAATATGCTGAAATTTGAAGGAGAAACAGGACCTTACGTACAGTACACACATGCACGTGCTTGTTCTATTTTAAGAAAAGAAAGTGTAGAATTTGAAACATGTACATTTGCTTTAAAAGACGATCATAGCTGGAGTGTCGTAAAATTACTTAATAAATTTCCTAAAGTAATTGAAGCGGCTTTCAATAAAAATGAGCCATCTATTATTTCGAAATATATATTAGATGTAGCACAATCATTCAATAAATATTACGGTAATGTTCGTATATTAGAAGAGAGCAAAGAAAAAGACAGCAGACTCGCATTGGTTTATGCTGTGACGGTTGTATTAAAAGAAGGATTACGTTTACTTGGGGTGGGGGCACCTGAGGAGATGTAACATAGTAGTAAACTGACAAACTGGGTCTAGTATAAACCTGGTTTGTTTTTTTATTGGATATATATTTTTTTTGCAAAATCAATTAAAATCTTTTTAGAGAGGGTGATTCATATTGATTCGAACTTTTATTTTACAAATTCCTTGTCATAGAAGATTAGATAGGAGTTTTTTTAAACTACAAAAGTACATACCTTTATGTGCGCATTGTACAGGCATGCTCATTGGTATTTTAATGTTTCCAATTTATTTTTATATGACACCTTCATTTCTTTTGGCAATCATACTATCATTTTTCGCTCAAATTCCGTTACTTATCGATGGGTTCACCCAAAAGTGGAAATGGAGAAGTAGCTCAAATTTGCTAAGAATAACTACTGGTGTATTAAGCGGTAATGGTATGGGATTATTCATTTCCTCTAGTGTTATATGGATATTATCTTAAGATATATAGTAATGGAGGTATTTACATAGATGTTCTGGATTTATTTAATTCTAATTTTTATTTCAGGCGGAAGTGGAATTGGTTTTATGACTCAAAATAAGTATACAGAAGCAATAATAGCTTTTGTTATTTGTATACTATTGTTTGGGCTACTGTATTATTATCTTAAAAGAAACAAAAGAAAGAGAAAAGCAGATTGTCACGATTTAGACTGTACGGATTGTTTTCATTGTGATTGTACTTGTTAAATTTTTCTTCCAAATAAAAAGCTAGTGTATTATTAAAAATACACTAGCTTTTTTGCTTTGAAATTTTAAGAAAAGTGTAGGAATACGGCTATTATATAGAGAACTTTAGTTTTGTATATAAAAGGAGGCGTTAGATGTTGGAAACGTATGATTGGAACAATAAACTAACATATTTAAAAAACACGAGAGATTTATATTACAACGACGATTATGTAAGCTTTTTAGTAAATACAGTTTGGAAGATTACTAAGCCTGTACATATCGTTGATTACGGTTGTGGATATGGTTATTTAGGATTAGTATTAATGCCATTACTCCCAGAAGGTTCAAAGTATACAGGTATTGATAGTGGAGAAACATTATTAGCTGAAGCCAGAGAGTTGTTTCGTTTACTTCCGTATGATTCAGAATTTCTTGAAGGAGATGCTACAGAAATTGAACTGAACGATAAATACGATATAGCAATCTGTCATGCTTTCTTATTACATATGACTACTCCAGAAACAATGCTACAAAAAATGATACATTCAGTTAAAAAGGGTGGAAAAATAATCTGTTTTGAACCACATTGGATTTCTAATATGGCTTCTTATTTACTAGATGGGGAGAAACAATCGGAATTTATTCAGCTAGGTGTTTTGCAGAAGTTATTTGAAAGTGATACGCAAAGAAATGGTAAAGATGGCAATATAGGCATGAAAATACCGATATATTTAAGTGAATTAGGTGTGAAAAATATTGAATGTAGAGTAAGCGATAAAGTGAACTTTTTAGATTCAAATATGCATCACAATGATAAAAACGATTTGTATCAATCATTAAAAGAAGAGGGGATTGCAGGTGATCCGGGTGATAAGCAACAATTTGTAGAACGTTTAATAGCCAGAGGATTAACATATGATAATGCGCTAGCTCAATATGAAGCTGAACTACGATTTTTTAAAATATTTCATGTGTATTCTTCTTTTGTATACGCTCCCAATATGAAAATTACATTTGGTGACATAGTTTGTTAAAAGGTATGATGTATAAGGATTGTCGTTTAATGTCGATAAGTCGATATTCGACATATAATCGCTGATAAATGTTAAGAATCGGTCGATATAATTTGAAAATCGCCGATAAAATGAAAGAATCGCTGATATATTTGAATTATCGCCGATAT
>NZ_JBNLYE010000216.1:0-6920 GCF_050172095.1 Bacillus sp. GMs2/2 | reverse complement strand
CATTTACATTGGATTTACATTGTTAAGAATAAATTTACATTACAGCTTAAATGGTGTGGATTTTGTTGGGTTCTTTAACTATAAATGTTGGGATTCCTAGTTTTTAAGGATTATTATCGTCATTTACTTAAAATTAAAAATTGCTTAACACTTACATAATATTATTGTCCTACAATGAATTTGTGTTCGAAAGAAGTAGACAAATGCGAAAAGTGATAATCCAAATGGGGGTACAAGACATGGTTATGAAAAAAGGTATTAAATTTTCTTTAGCAGCTTTAGTGGTAGCGGGTTCATTAGTGGGATGTGGAAAAGCAGAAGAGACATCAGGTAAAGATGCTAAAGGAAACGATAATGCAAAACAAGAATTGTCAGGTACGATAGCAGCTGCAGGCTCTACAGCACTTCAACCTCTTGCAGAGGAAGCCGGAAAGAAATTTATGGAGAAAAATTCAAACGTTTCTATTCAAGTGCAAGGTGGCGGTAGTGGAACTGGAATTAACCAAGTAGCTTCTGGTGCAGTCCAAATTGGTAACTCAGATGTTCCATCTGCAGATAAAATAAAAGATGCTAATAAGGCGAAAGAATTAGTAGATAACAAGGTAGCGGGTATTGCATTCGCACTTGTCGTAAATAAAGATGTAAAAGTTGATAACTTAACAGTACAACAAGTACAAGATATCTTCACTGGAAAAGTAACAAACTGGAAAGAAGTAGGTGGGAAAGATGAAAAAATCAACGTGATTAATCGTCCAGCTTCTTCTGGTACACGTGCTACATTTGAAAAAACAATTATGAAAGACGCGAAAATCAATGATGGAACTGGTACTACACAAGATTCTAACGGTGCAGTAGAACAAGCAATTAACTCTACTCCAGGTTCAGTAAGTTATTTAGCGATGTCTTACATGGTCGGCGAGAAAAAAGGTGCGCTACAAACAGTAAAAATTGATGGTGCTGAACCGAAAGTTGAAAACATTGCGTCTGGTAAATATCCATTTTGGTCTTACGAGTACATGGTAACGAAAGGTGAGGCAAAAGAAGCAACAAAAGCTTACATTGACTATGTAAAAGGTAAAGATTTTGAAAAGCAAGTAGAAGATATGGGTTATATTCCAATGTCTAAATTAAATAAGTAATAAAATTTATGGGGCTGGCTGCAAGGCCAGTCCTGTTCATTTCAATTTATGAAGTGGGGTCTGTCCTGTGATGAAGGGGAAAAAACAAATTAATTACGTAAAAAGTGAATATATAGGAAGATCACTTGTTACGTTTTGTGGTATTTTTATTGTTTTAATTACATTAGCTATTATTGCGTTTATTTGTGGTAAAGGTATTCAATCTTTTACACAAAGTGGTATCTCATTTACTGAGATGTTAACATCGACAAAATGGAATCCAAATGCTGATCAAGGATCCTTCGGGGCTTTAATTTTCATTGTAGGTTCAACGGTGGTTTCGTTAGGTGCGGTCATTATTAGTGCGCCAATTGCTATAGCTCTTGCTATATTCATGAATTTAATTTCGCCAAAGTTTGGAAATAAAGTATTGAAGCCTGTTTTAGAATTATTAGTTGGTATTCCCTCGGTTGTATACGGATTATTAGGGGTTACGATTTTAGTGCCACTATTACGTGATTCGTTTGGGGGAGTGGGCTTTAGTTTAATTGCGGGTATTGTTGTATTAAGTATTATGATTTTGCCAACTATTGCTAGTATAGCTTCTGATGCAATACGTTCTGTTCCATTTGATTATTTAGAAGCTTCTTATGGTCTAGGGTCAACGAAATGGCAAGCGATTAGCCGAGTAATTGTTCCTGCTGCGAAGAAAGGGATTTTAACAGGTGTTGTTTTAGGTTTAGCGCGTGCTTTTGGCGAAGCGCTAGCGGTTCAAATGGTAATCGGGAATACGATTAAATTACCAGAAGGAATATACAGTCCGACAGCGACGTTAACTGGTATTTTAACAATGGACATGACAAATACATTAAACGGAACTGCTTGGAACAATGCGCTATGGACTTTAGCGATGATTTTACTTGTTATTTCATTCCTGTTTATTTTAGTAATTCGAGCGATTGGGCAAAGAGGTGAGCGATAATAATGAATGCAAGAACGGTAAATAAAGTTTGGACAGGTATCTTTTATACGATTGCAGCTTTAGTTGTAGCTTTGCTAGTGTTCTTAGTGTTTGAGATTTTACAAAAGGGATGGGGTTTTTGGGATCCTAATTTCTTGTTTGGAGAACCAAGCAATACAAGAGCTGGTGGTGGGATTGGTCCGCAGTTATTCAATTCCTTCTATATGCTTGTTATAACGCTTATTATATCTATTCCTCTTGGATTAGGTGCTGGAATATATTTAGCAGAGTATGCAAAGCAAGGACGGTTTTTAAACTTTGTTCGTTTATGTATCGAGACAATGGCATCTTTACCTTCTATTGTTGTTGGTTTATTCGGTTTGTTAGTGTTTGTTACAATGACTGGTTGGGGATATACAGTAATGGGTGGTGCCCTTGCTTTAACTATTTTAAACTTACCGGGCTTAACGCGTGTTTGTGAAAATGCGATTTCAGAAGTTCCTTCTAATGTGAAAGAGGCAAGTCTTGGGCTAGGTGCAACGAAGTGGCAAACGATCACTCGTATTATTATTCCGTCGTCATTACCACAAATCATTACAGGTGTTATTTTAGCTGCGGGTCGTATATTTGGTGAAGCAGCGGCATTAATTTATACAGCGGGTTTAACATCTCCGATTTTAAATTCAGCAGCGGACTTCTCAAGTCCTGCTCATCCTTTAAATCCATTTAGACCAGCTGAAACGTTAGCGGTTCACATTTGGAAGTTAAATTCTGAAGGAATTATCCCGGATGCGAAGTTAATTGCGACAAAATCTGCAGCTGTATTAATTATTATGGTATTACTATTCAATGTTATTTCACGCTTAGTAGCATCTATATTACACAAGCGCTTTACAGGAACGAAAAGAAAAAGTAAAACGACGAAAAAGGTAAAAGCGGCATAAATTATAAAGAAGAACTCTCTACTTATAAATAGGGGGTTCTTTTGTATTTTAATTATAGAAGGAAAGGGCGTAACGATTGTTGAATTTGTGATTAATTATATAGACGAACAGATGTAATTTAGATTGTGGATTCTAGTGAATCTCTAGAACAGTATGCGGAAAAAATGATGGATTATATGAGTAGGTAGAGAAAAAGGGTTATCTTCATTCGTGAAGATAACCCTTTTCTTTTAAATATCAGGTGTTTCTGTAGAAGTGCTTATTTTTTTACGGGAGCGTCTTTTTCTCCCGATTTTATCTAATAGTTCATACATAACTGGAACAACTACTAATGTAAGAAGAGTTGAGACTGCCAAACCACCGATGACAACGACGGCTAAACTTTTTGATACCATACTCCCTGCTTGGGATTGGCCAAATAGAAGTGGGAGCATAGCAACGATTGTTGTAATAGCTGTCATAATAATTGGGCGTAGTCTAGTAGAACCTGCTTCAAGTAAGGCTTCTCTTGTTTCCATTCCGTGTTCCCGATTTTGTTGGACTCTTTCTATTAATACAATAGCGTTTGTAACAACAATCCCGATTAACATTAATGCGCCGATTAAGGAATTTACATCAACAGGTGTTCCTGAAATGATTAATCCTAAAATACCGCCGACAGCAGCTAACGGTAAAGAGAATAGGATTGCAAAAGGAGCACGTGCTTGCCCGAAGGTGATAACCATAATTAAATATACAATCCCTATTGCAATCCCCATAATTTTGAATAAATCTGTAAAATTCTCTTGCATAGATTCAGTAGCTCCTGCGATATTTACTTTTGCACCACTAGGTAAATCTAAGTCAGTTATCGCTTTATTTACTGCTGTGTTTACTTTACTCAAATCTTCATTTGAAGCTTCGGCTGTAATTTGGATTGTTTCTTTTCCGTCTTTATGGAAAATTTCTGTTTGCGTTTGTTTTTCTGAAATAGTTGCGATGTCTTTTAAAGGTATTGGGCCATTAATAGGTGATAGTATGTTTGTATTTAAAATATCTTCTTGTTTATTAATGTTTTCTTTTTTGTGTTCTATCATAATAGTAGTTTTTTCATTATTAATTGTAATTTCGCCAATAGGTGATTTCTTCATAAGGAATGCTACTTGTTGCGCAGCTATTTCTGGTGTTAAACCTAGTTTTTCAGCCTTTGTTTGATCAATATGAATTTGCCATTCTTTCTTAGAGTCTTCTAAATTTGTTTTTACTTTAGAAAGATCATCCATGCTTTTTAGTTTTGTTTCAACGATAGTAGCCGCCTCTTTTAAATCCGCTTCGTTAGTAGCTGTTACGTTAAATTGTAAGTTATTGCCGCCGCCAGAGCTTGAATAACTTGTTTTTATATAATCAAGTTCAGCAGGCTCAAAAGTTTTATTTTCCTTTTTTAACTCTTTAATATATTGATCAATATCAGAACCTTTTTTAAAGACTACGAATATACTAGCGAGGTTATTTTTAGTTGTTTGCCCCCATTGTGCATCTTCTGCGCTAGATCCCATTCGTAAAATAACGTCTGTTATATCCGAATTAGAAAGTAATTTCTTTTCAAAATCAAATGCTTTTTGTTTTTGAGATTCAGCATTATAATCGGCTGGAAATGTCATGTTAATAGATAACATTGTGTCGTCTTCAGATTTTATGTTTGCTTTCGGTAGTAATATATAGGCCGCAATTGATCCTGCAAATAATAAAAATGAAGTAAGTAGAATAATGAATTTATGAGAAAGAGCCCACTTTAATGTAGCGACATATCGTGATGAAGAACTTGGCTTTCGATGCTTTGTTTTTTTGAGTAGTAAAAAAGCCATAAGTGGAACAACTGTTAGTGCAACGATTAAGGATGATAGTATAGAATATACAACTGCTAATACCATAGGTAACATTAATTTTCCGATTGCTCCTGATACGAGGCCGATAGGTAAAAAAACAGCGACCGTTGTTAAAGTAGAAGAAGTAATTGCGACTGCGACTTCTTTCGTTGCATCGAGAATGATATCTTTAGAGAAAGAATCTTTTTGTAAACGGCGGAAAATATTCTCGATGACAACGATACTATCATCGACGAGACGCCCAACCGCAACAGCTAAACCACCGAGGGTTAAAATGTTAAGCGTAATGTTAGATTGATGTAGTAAAAAGAGTGTTAATAAAATAGATAATGGAATACTGACAACAGCGATGAGTGTTGTTCGGAAGTTACGTAAAAAGATTAAGATAATTAGAGTTGCAGCGATTGCTCCAAGTATTACTTCTTTTCCCATGCTAGTAACAGCATTTTCAACTTGTTCATGGGTTGAAGCCAAAAGTTTAATAGAAAATTGATCTTTATATTCCTTATCTATCTCTTTAACTTTTTTATCAATCTCTTTTCCAATGGCAACTGCATTTTTACTCGGTTCTTTCATGATGATTAATCCTGTGCCTTCTTCTCCGTTTATATGTGAAATTGTATCGTAGTGTTGTTTAATTTCAATTTGAGCAATGTCTTGCAATTTCACTTGGGGTGCCACAGTGATGTTTTTAATGTCATTTACATTTTTTATGTCCCCAATGACGCGGAGGTTGTATTCTTCCTGATTAACAGTAATTGCCCCAGCTGGAGTAGAAGTTTCTTTTCCTTGTAAAACAGTTAGTACCTGCTGTGATGTTACGTTTTTGTTTTTTAATTGGTTCGGATCAAGTACGATAGATAATTCAGAGGTGGATTTTCCGAAAAACATAACGTTGGCAACACCATCAATGTTTTCGAGTTGTGGTACGATTTCTTTTTCAATTTGTTTTTCATCTGCTTTTGAAAAACCGTTTTGTTTCTGGATAGTAATTTGAGCGAGTGGAATCATAGAAGTGTTTAATTGACTAACTACGGGCTTGGTTACATCTTTAGGTAATTTAATTGTATTGACGGCTTTTTCGACTTCGCGTGCTGCATCTTTCATGTTTGCTTTTGATGTATACGTAATGTCGATACGTGATAATCCCTCGTATGTAGAAGAAGTAATGGTGTCGACGTGTTCTAAATTGCGAAATTGTTTTTCGAGAGGATCAGTTACATCCTTTGTCATCGTTTCAGCGTCGAGTCCTTGAGATAAGGTTGTGACGGTAATTGCCGGATTGTCGATACTTGGTAAAAATTCCATAGGTAATTTAGAGCCGGAATAAACACCGAGTATGGAAATGAGAAAAATCATGATGATAATGGCAGCTCGGTTTTTTAATGAAAACTTTGTTAACCTATCCATAAAATAATTCCTCCATTGGTTTATTTATAGTTGAGTGCGTCCTTTCTTACTATATAACAAAAAATGGATATTCTTCATTAATTAAATGTAAAAAAATTCTAACAATGCCCTTAAGTTTATATTAGGATTGGAATGTTGTTAATTTGTAGGGGGGAATTTTCGAATGAGAAGGAAGGGGATAATGCGCGCGAGTGGCTGTTTAATGTAGATGGGATTTTTTCTTACGGCTAATTTGTATAGTTATTTTATAGAAGGATAATTATTATAAACCTTAATATAGAAGAGAATGAAAATTTGGGAAGGTATTGTGAAATTCAATTTAGTTGAATGAAGTGTAGTAATATACAATCAGAATAACTATTTTTAGTAGAGAGGATAATAGTTATTTCTATAGAAGAAAGTAGGGTAGATAATTTTTTTATATTTTTATAAAAAAACACTTGTTATTTAAAAATTGTGATGGTATATTAATAAACGTCGCTGATGCGGAAACGCAGAAAACGACAAAAAAGAAATTTTAAAACTTAGTTGACATCGAAAAATGAAGATGTTAATATGATGAAGTCGCTTCTGAAGTGGCGGACAAGTTCTTTGAAAACTGAACGAAACAAACAACGTGAAA
>NZ_JBNLYE010000215.1:0-6953 GCF_050172095.1 Bacillus sp. GMs2/2 | reverse complement strand
AGAAGATAATAACAAGTAAATCCATTAAAGAATGGGAGCTCTAAAAAAATGAAACGAAAAATATTAACTCTCTTTACACTTTTATGCTTAGCACTACCAATACAAGCTAGTGCTTACACATTTCAGTCACTACCGATTGCGTCAAAGTCTAAACAATGGTATGTCGAAATTGATAAATCTCATAACTCAAACAAGCAAGCAATCCAGCCAAAGCAAGGTGTATTTGATACGTATAGTTTACTCGTAAAAAACATCGGTCATGATGTATCAAACGTATCTGTGGAAATACTTGATAACAACCCTACCTCTAAAGCTACCTTTAAACCTACTACACCTAATGAAAATATTTCTAAAAGTCATACAAGCTTTGACTACATGGTATTCCCATTAGACTTTAATAGTCATAATTTTAAAGTTGTGATCACTTGGGAAGAAAAGAATTTCTCTTACAATGGCCATCCGGTAAATGAAGGTAAAAAAATGAAACAAACATTTGTATTTAATGAAGACTAAGTCCTAATTTCTTTAGGGCTTAGTCTTTCTTATGGATACCAATGGATACAGCACTAAAGCTTCCTATGCAAGATTGGTTTAAAGAAAGATTCCCATTATTTTTTGAAAAAGGCACCTTTGAAATTCAACGTGTTTGGGATAATGAGCTAGATAAACAAGTTACTATAACAATTACACATACGTAAAAAAGCTTGGAATTTTTCCAAGCTTTTCTTACTTCTCCTCTACTTTCTTAATCCTATAATCAATTTCTAAAAACTCAACTCCAAATATCCACATTCTATGATTAGCTTCTAGTATATGATCCGTGCGCTCTTTTATAATAAAAGTCTCTGCTAATGGTAAACGGGTTGTTAAGAACCGAGTATGTAAATAAATCCCCTCATCTCCCTGACCATTTTCTCTTAACTTACTAGTAATGATTAAATCATGACTATCATTATATAGTTTCAAAATACCAGTCATATTCGAATAAGGTAAAGGTAAGGCGATATTCATATATGTCTCATTCTTATTTGTATGCTTTGAATAAAGAGCTACAAAAATAGATTCACCTGCTTCATTTTTTCTTAGCCAAGCCCTTACATTCTCTCTTCCATCTTTCTCATCTATGACACTAATGATAGAGCCATGCATCGTTTCCCAATTGCCGCCCATTCCTAAATGTATTTGTTCTACACGCTTACTCATTTTCTCATAGCAAAGTGCGAACGGACGGAACCAACGAGCCCATTTAATATTCGATTGCAATTCATACTCTGCTGTATTTTCATAAAAATGAATAATACTTAAAGGAACCTTCGTCACATCAAATGCCTCACTATGAAAGTCATTTACTTTATCAACTAAACCGTTGTATTCCTTACTGTCTACTAAATTGCTGCTATATAAATAAGCCTCACCAATTGCCACATTTCCTCTTAACTTACTCATTGGTTTCCCATAGTATTTATAATTCGGAACACTCTTTTCAATCACCCAGCCGATAAATGCCGGTAACGCTACTCCAATTCCGTTGACAACACCATGAATCCAAACCATTTGAGCAATTGTAATCGTCATTACATGCTTCAAATTTCCATATGAATATATAAGTGAGAACATAATTGTAACCATGAGTGTACTAGACGAAACGATTAGAAGAATCTTTGCAATGATAGCATTAAATTTTGCTCTCCAAACGTAAAATCCATACCCATAAATTGCACATAAATATAGGAACACTGCAAAAAATTCAAATATTCTTGAGTATGTAATTCCTATTGCAACTGTCATAGGTGAAATCATGATGATAAACATAATAGCATCATACACTTTACTTCTCTTTTCTCTTTTTCTCCCTATTAAACCAGCTGATAATGGCAATAGAAACGCCGAATAATGAAAATGTGCAGCTGTGAGTAAAACAATGTCAGAGCTAAAATGCATAATTGAAAGTTTTGCTACTGAAGCAGAAAACCAAAAACCACCTAAAAACAAATAAATAAACGCACTATCTATGGCGATCTCTTCTAACGGCTTCCATCCTCTTTCTAGCAATCTACTTACACCAAATAACGCAACAATTCCTGTATATACAAACCAAACTAGCGCAAATAAATAGTGATTTGTGACGAAAGCTAGCATTGCACAAATTGCTGCGATTGGATATAAAAATGATACGGATTTATAAAATAATAATTGCGATCCATCTCTTTTTCTTTTATCAATAATACAAAATGACATTGGTATAAATAATAAAACAGATAATAATATAATTGCTTCAACAGGATTTATATTCGACCACTCACATATTAGAAAAACAACATAACAAGCAAGCCCAAATATTATATTTTTCATATCGTTTATTCCCTTTCCACAAATGTTCCCTTATATGAAAAAAGCGAACCAATTAACGGGTTTCGTACTTGTACATGAATTCGAAAACACTGAAGTGTTTCATCATAACTTTCAACAATTTTTGCCTCACCATACAAAAATTTTGGTAACGGCATTTTTCTTCCAAACATATAAAACCATTGTTTCTTTGAAGAAATATGCATTGCCCCTAACTCATCGATATGAAAATGCAGTGTAGAAACGAGTAAATGTGGTTCACCAAAATAATCTACAATTTCATTTTCGTTTTCATCCAATTGCATAACTGCATTAAAATATCTTTTCTTATTTCACCTATTGATTCCCCTTCTCCAACTATTTCAAGCCCAAATCCAATCTTTGTTTTATACAAAAACTTCTGTGGTTCCCCTTCTTTTTTCTCTAAATACGAAATTTCAGTAAAGCGAGCATCCCACTCTGTATGTATATCTGGTTCTTGCGTATATTCCCATAATTTTTCCATCGTCGTGTTCATTTTTGTCGCAACATAAATAGGCTGTTTCCTTTTCATTCTCCCCACCTCCTATGCACTATAAGTTTAATGTACATGCAATGAATTTATTTTGCTACATTTTTCACAAACTTCCTCAAAAAAAAGAAAGAATTTTTAAAATATATATAAAACACTTGATTCCCCGAAAAATTTAAATTATTATAAAACAAATGTTACCAACAACTTCATAAATCAAACACTCTCGCCTAAAACGTGAGATAGAGGTTGCGATACTTATGAGTATTCTAATGGAGACACAGAGATGTCTATGAACTTAGATGAAAGGAAGTATTGCCGAAATTGATAAATTTCTCTGCATTTATCAATTGGGGCTGTTTTCGAATAGAAACAGAACTGTCATATGTACAGACGTGTACGTATGAAGAGCTATCTACAAAAAAGAGATATCATTTTTTTATGATATTCCTTTTTTGGCGGTTTTTTTATTAGCTCCGTTTTCTGTTTCCCTTTTCCTGTAACAGCACCATCCTCACTTATTTGAGATGGTGTTTTTTGTTTGTCTTTCTGGTAACTACAGGAGTATTGGGATTTATATATTTCCTAATCTATTCTTAAAAATAGACGAAAGAAGGAATTTGTAATGGAAACAATTGTTCAAAAATTTGGTGGCACTTCTGTCGGAAGCGTCGAACGCATTCAACATGTAGCAAATTTAATTATTGAAGAATATGAACGAGGTCATAGCATTGTCTCTGTCGTTTCAGCAATGGGAAAAAGCACAGATGAACTTGTCGCACTCGCTAACGCTATCACAGAAAATCCAAGTAAACGTGAAATGGATATGCTTCTATCTACAGGAGAACAAGTAACTATTTCATTATTAACAATGGCACTGCAAGCAAAAGGCTATCATGCAATTTCATTAACAGGGTGGCAAGCAGGTATTACGACAGAATCTGTACATAGTAGTGCACGGATTACTGACATTCATACAGATCGTATTCAATCTTATCTTGCTGAAGGTACGATTGTTATCGTAGCTGGTTTCCAAGGTATAAGTGTAGAAAATGAAATTACAACGCTTGGCCGTGGTGGCTCTGATACGACTGCTGTCGCATTAGCTGCTGCACTTAAAGCAAAAAAATGTGATATTTATACGGATGTGACAGGTGTATATACGACGGACCCACGAGTTGTAAAAGATGCTTACAAATTAGACGAAATTTCTTATGACGAAATGTTAGAGCTTGCTAATCTCGGTGCTGGCGTATTACACCCGCGCGCTGTTGAGTTTGCTAAAAATCATAATGTAGTTTTAGAAGTTCGCTCAAGTATGGAACAAGAAAACGGAACAATTGTAAAAGGAGAATGTAACATGGAACAACAATCAATCGTTAAAGGTATTGCATTTGAGGATAACATTACACGTGTCACAATTAAAGGATTAGAACAAGGCTCGCTTTCAACAGTTTTCTCTACATTAGCAGCAGCACACATTAATGTAGATATCATCATTCAAAGTATTACAAATGAAGGAACTGTACACCTCTCCTTCTCCATTCATTCGAATGATTTAAGAGAAACTTTAGAAGTTTTGGAACAAAATCAAGAAACTCTTCACTATGAATCTGTAGAACATGAAAATCACTTAGCAAAAGTATCAATCGTAGGATCTGGCATGGTATCTAACCCAGGTGTCGCTGCAAATATGTTCACTACTTTAAAAGAAGAAGATATTCATATTAAAATGGTAAGTACATCAGAAATTAAAGTGTCTGTCGTTATTGACCGCCTTCATTTAGTAACAGGCGTTGAGGCGCTGCATCAATCATTTATGGCGAAAATTGAGCCTTTCGTGCAAATGAGCTAATCTGATATATTTAGTAATGCTAAAAAAATCATATTAATGTATTACCTTCCTATTAAATAAAAAGCTGTTCGTTAACACGATGCTATATGACATATTAAAAAACACCTTGTCACATTTTCCTATACTGTGACAAGGTGTTTTTGACTGAAAGGAATTTGTAACTACTTAGTAGTATAATTATGAGGATAATTAAATAATAGACTTTTATACATAAGGAGATAAGACTATGGCAAAAAACAAATTACTACGAATGGACAATGTCAGCATCGTTGTAGAATCCCTTGATAACGCAATCTCTTTCTTTGAGGAGATTGGCTTGAATCTCGAAGGTCGAGCCAATGTCGAAGGTGAATGGGCTGGTCGCGTAACTGGACTCGGTTCTCAGTGCGTAGAGATCGCTATGATGGTCACTCCAGATGGCCACAGCCGAATTGAACTTTCGCGATTTCTCACCCCACCTACTATATCAGATCACCGAAATGCTCCTGTAAACGCCCTCGGTTATCTACGCGTCATGTTCACCGTTGAAGACATTGACGAAATGGTATCGAGACTCACTAAGCATGGTGCAGAGCTCGTTGGTGAAGTAGTTCAGTATGAGAACTCGTATCGTCTCTGCTACATTCGTGGAGTCGAAGGAATTTTAATCGGTTTAGCGGAAGAACTCGGTAATAAATAAGTAATGTTTTATAAAAAGAGGGAATAGCTCTATATTTAAGCTATTCCCTCACTTCTATTAAAACAGATGAATGTTTTCTTTTTTACAAGCTGCACGTAAATCGTCAGGCCATACAGAAGATTGAACTTCACCGATATGAGCTTTACGTAAGAAGTACATGCACATTCTTGATTGTCCAATACCACCGCCGATTGTTAATGGTAGTACGTCTTCTAGTATACCTTTATGGAAATCATACTCACGTTTGAAGTCTTCACCAGTTTTCGTTAACTGCTCATCAAGTGATTTACTATCAACACGAATTCCCATTGATGATAATTCAAATGAAGATTGTAGTACTGGGTGCCAGAATAAAATGTCACCGTTTAATTTCCAATCGTCATAATCAGCTGCGCGTCCGTCGTGCTTTTCACCTGAACGAAGTGCATCACCAATTCCGATAATGAAGACTGCACCATGTTCTTTCGCAATTGCATGTTCACGATCTTTCGGTGTTAATTCTGGATATTTATCTTCTAATTCTTGAGAAGTAACGAAAACAATTTCTTCCGGTAAATACTTTCCAAGGAACGGATATTTTTCAAATAAGTGATCTTCTAAATCTTTGAATATTCCATAAATTGTTTGTACTGTTTTTTGTAAGTAATCGACAGTACGCCATTCTTTTTGAACGATTTTTTCCCAATCCCATTGGTCAACGTAAATGGAATGCGTTGCATCAAGTTCTTCATCACGACGAATCGCGTTCATGTTTGTATATAAACCTTCACCAGCTTCATATCCATATTCATGTAATGCAAATCGTTTCCATTTCGCTAGTGAATGAACAATTTCTAATTCTTCTCCTGAATGTAACATATCAAATTCAATTGGGCGTTCTACACCGTTTAGGTGATCGTTTAATCCTGATTTTTTCGTTACGAATAATGGTGCAGATACGCGGAATAGTTCAAGGCGTTTTGCTAATTGGTCCTCGAAAAATGTTTTAACTTCCTTAATTGCAATTTGAGTCTCTCTTACTGTCATTAATGATTGATACATGGTGGTTTCCTCCTAAAATGTTTGGATGTTGTGAAAAGAAGCCAACAAAAAAAGCCCTTCTTTCCCAAAAAACTGGGACGAAAGGCTTTGGTTCCGCGGTACCACCCAAATTAGCAACAGAGGTTGCTCACTTATACAATACGGAGATGAAATATCTCGATACTGTTCTTCTTGTAACGGCGAAGTTCCCGGCTAAGTCTACTTTCCTATAAAGGATTTCGGTTAGCAACTCCAGGAGGTTCTTCATAATAGGCTTCGTATCAGGCTCACACCACCCCTGACTCGCTTAAACTACGTCCTACTACTACTCGTCCTTTCATAGTCGTTTTGTTGTCACATCTCTGAAACATTTTATTAATGATTATTCTATACAAAAAATAAAGAAAGTCAACAAAAAGTTTTAAAATATTTTTCAATTCTTTATTTTACGGCTTTATTGATTGTTGTTAATTTAACATCTTTACTTTTTCTGCCTCGTCAATCCAAAAAATGTTTCACTGACCGAAACTAACGTATAC